>NZ_PDJE01000001.1:3000000-3233920 GCF_002563955.1 Paramicrobacterium agarici | reverse complement strand
GGCGGGTGGCCGAACTCAGCGTCATGCCGAAGAGCGTCGCCGTGGCATTCGGCAGGTTGGGCGTGCGCTCGCCTTCGAAGTAGGGCTGGAGCACGAGCCCGTTCGCGCCAGGTTCGGCGTCGAGTGCGAGTTCGCCGAGCGCGGCGTGGTCGACGTCGAGCAGCCGCGCGACCGCGTCGAGAATCCGCGCGGCGTTGAGGTTGCGATGAGCGGAAGGTACGCGCCGTCCGCGGACGCCGAAACCTGCGACGGTGCCGGAGGCATCGCGCGCCGGTGTGTCGGTGACCGCGAAGACGGTCCCCGAGGTGCCGATCGAGACAATGACGTCTCCCGATACCGCGCCCAGGCCAAGCGCGGCGCCGGCGTTGTCGCCGGCGCCCGCTCCCACGACGACGCCCTCGGGAGTCGTGCCCGCCGTCTCTCCGGGGGCGAGGACGCGGGGCAGAACAGCGCTGTGGCCGAGAGCGAGCTCGAAGAGCTCCGTGTCGTATTCACCGCGCTCGGCTGACCAGTACGCGGTTCCCGAGGCATCGGAGCGATCCGTTGTCAGCTGACTGAGATCGGGGCCGAGGGGGGAGTCTCCGGCGGGACCGTATCCGCGCAGCCGCCACGTCAGCCAGTCGTGCGGCAGCGCGACCGCGGCAACACGACGTGCGTTCTCCGGCTCGGCATCGCGCAGCCAGCGCAGCTTCGACGCGGTGAACGAGGCGACGGGAACGACGCCGACCCGACGCGCGTATTCCTCGGCACCGACCTCGGCGATGAGGTCGCGAGCGGCGTCGGCGCTGCGCGTGTCGTTCCACAGCAGCGCATCGCGAATCACGTTTCCCTCGGCGTCGAGCGCGACCATTCCGTGCTGCTGACCGGCGACCGAGATCGCCGACACATCCGCGAGTCCGCCGCCGTCGGCGATGGCCTCGCGCAGCGCCGTCCACCACGCGGCGGGTGCGACTTCTGTTCCCTCGGGGTGCGAGGCGCGACCCCGGCGCACGACGGCGCCCGTCGCAGCATCCCGAATGACGATCTTGCAACTCTGCGTCGACGAATCGACTCCCGCGACCAGCGCCATGTGTGTGCCTCTCGTGACAAGTGGATGCCGCGCGCGACCGCTCCGCTCGCTCGCCTGGGAACGGTCGCGCACGACACATCGGATGCTGCTAGCCGCGGCGCCCATGAGGTGCTCGACCATCAGCTGCTGCAGTTTCACGAAGCCGAAACCCTTGCCGTTGAAGTAGGCGTCGGCGTTGAAGTCCTCGAACGACGTGCGGTCCGCGAGCAGGGCGTCGTAGCTCTCGCCGTCGCCCAGCGTCGGCGTCGACAGTTCGTCGACGCGTGCGGCCTTCAGCGCCTCCTGCACCTCGGGATCGGCGCGGAACGCTGCAGCGCGCTCCTTGAGCAGCAGGTACGTGCGCATGTTCGCGGCGGCCGATTCCCACACGCCCGACTCGTCTTCTGTGCGGCTCGGCTTGTAGTCGAAGTGGCGCGGCCCGTCGTACGCGGGCCACCGTTCGGGCCGCCGTTCTCGAGCAGGTCGACGAGCGAGAACGCGTTCTGCAGGTCGCCGTGGCCGAACACGAGGTCCTGGTCGTACTTGATGCCGCGCTGGCCGTTGAGGTCGATGTGGAACAGCTTGCCCTGGTACAGCGCCTGCGCGATGCCCGCTGTCATGTTGAGGCCCGCCATCTGCTCGTGGCCGACCTCGGGGTTGATGCCGACGAGCTCTGGGCGCTCAAGCGTCTCGATGAATGCGAGTGCGTGGCCGAGCGTCGGCAGCAGAATGTCACCGCGGGGCTCGTTCGGCTTGGGCTCGATGGCGAAGCGGATGTCGTACCCCTTGTCGGTCACGTACTGACCGAGCAGGTTGACGGCCTCGCGGTAGCGCTCGAGGGCGGCCTGAACGTCTTTCGCGGTGTCGTACTCTGCGCCCTCGCGGCCGCCCCACATGACGAACGTCTTCGCGCCCAGTTCGGCAGCGAGGTCAATGTTGCGCAGCACTTTGCGCAGGGCGAAGCGGCGCACGGCGCGATCGTTTGAGGTGAAGCCGCCATCTTTGAAGACGGGAGCCGAGAACAGGTTCGTCGTGACCATTGGAACGACGATTCCGGTGTCGGCGAGGGCCTGCTTGAGGCGGTCGATCTGCGTCTGGCGCTCGGCGTCGGTCGACCCGAAGGCGAAGAGGTCATCGTCGTGGAAGGTGAGCCCGTACGCACCCAGCTCGCTGAGCTTCTCGACGCCGTGAACAACGTCGAGGGGAGCGCGGGTCGGGCCGCCGAAGGGGTCGGTTCCGTTGTATCCGATCGTCCAGAGTCCGAACGAGAACTTGTCGTCGCGTGTGGGGGTGAGGCTCATGAAAAACTCCGTCTGTGTCAGCACCATCGATGATTTGTCGATCTACACAACATATTAGAGCACGGATGCTGTTCGCAAAAGCCCGCTGCGAAGCAGGACCGTCCGGCGTCCGCCCCCACCCACGGCCGACGTCGGGCCGCCGTCGCTCACCCGTGCAGTTTCGAAGATCACGCACGCGCCTTTGGTGCGTAACGCAAACAAAAGGTTTTTTCACGCCAGATTGGCGCTTCTCGAGCGAGTTTGACCCTGCAATCCGCCGAAGCTGCACCGGATTCTCTTTGTTGGCGGCGTAGACAAAGCGAAGAATCTCGGCTATGTTTTTCTCCGTCAACAAAGCCGCGTTCGATGCAGACCCCGCAACAACGGATCGAAAGCGAGCAGAGGCACCGCGAATTGCTCCCGTGCGCGGCTGACGACGTGATCGCATTTCAGAGAGGAAATCAACACATGTCCATCACCAAGAAGGTCCTCGCCTCGGGCCGTCGGACTCATGGCTGCGGGTCTCGCCGCATGCTCGTCTGAGGCCGAAGGCTCGACCGAAGGCGGGCGCCGTCGACTGCAACGTCGGCATCTCGATGCCCACGCGTTCGGCTCGAGCGCTGGATCAACGACGGCGAGCACCTCGAGAAGCTCCTCAAGGACGAAGGCTGCACCGTCGACCTGCAGTACGCAGACAACAAGACGAACAAGCAGATCAGCCAGATTCAGAACCAGATCGCCGGAGGCGCGAAGATTCTCGTCGTCGCTCCCATCGACGGAGAAGTTCTCTCTCCCGTTCTGAGCGAGGCCAAGAAGACGCAGGACGCCGTCGTGATCTCGTATGACCGGCTGATCAACGGCACAGAAGACGTCGACTACTACGCGACGTTCGACAACTACCGCGTGGGCCAGCTGCAGGGCGAGTTCATCGAGGAGCAGCTGGGTCTCGCCGACGGCGAGGGCCCGTTCAACCTCGAGCCGTTCGCGGGCAGCCCCGACGACAACAACGCGAAGTTCTTCTTCTCGGGCGCATGGGACGTTCTTCTTCCCTACGTCGAGAACGGTCAGCTCGAGGTTCCGAGCGGCAAGGCACCGAAGTCGAACGACGACTGGGCCTCCATCGGCATCCAGGGCTGGGCGTCTGACAAGGCGCAGGCCGAGATGGACAACCGCCTGACATCGTTCCTACACGGGCGACGAGAAGGTCGACGTCGTGCTGTCGCCGAACGACAGCCTCGCGATCGGCATCGAGGCATCGCTCAAGTCCGCCGGTTACACCCCGGGCGAGGACTATCCGCTGATCACGGGACAGGATGCTGACAAGGCAAACGTCAAGGCGATCCTCGACGACGAGCAGTCCATGACCGTCTGGAAGGACACGCGCCAGCTCGGCGACACCGTGCGCGACATGATCATGGCGATCATCGCCGGCGACGAGGTCGAGGTCAACGACACCGAGACCTACGACAACGGAAAGAAGGTCGTTCCCTCGTACCTGCTCGAGCCGCAGGTCGTGACGAAGGAGAATGTCCAGGAGAAGCTGATCGACTCGGGCTTCATCGACGCCTCTGACGTCGGACTGTGATCGTGATGCGGCCGGTGCACGCGCACCGGCCGCATCCGTTCCCTCTCCCTTGACACGGAAAGAAGTCCCTATGCAGTCATCAAGCATTCTGACGATGTCGGACATCGCCATCTCGTTCGGTCAGGTGAAGGCGCTCGACGGCGTCTCGCTCGACGTTCACCGCGGCGAGGTCCACGGCATCTGCGGCGAGAACGGCGCAGGAAAGTCGACGCTCATGAAGGTGCTGAGCGGTGTGTACCCCGCCGGAACGTACACGGGCAGCATCCAGTTCGACGGCCACGACGTCGGCTACCGCTCCATCAACGACAGCGAGCGCGACGGCATCGTCATCATTCACCAGGAGCTTGCCCTCAGCCCCTACCTCTCCATCGCCGAGAATATCTTTCTCGGAAACGAGCAGCAGACGCGCGGCGTCATCGACTGAACTCGACGAATGCCGAGGCGGCAAAGCTGCTCGCCCGCGTCGGCCTGCGCGAGAACCCCTCAACGCCCGTGCTCGAGCTGGGAGTGGGCAAGCAGCAGCTCGTGGAGATCGCGAAGGCGCTCTCGAAGAACGTGAAGCTGCTGATTCTCGACGAGCCGACAGCGGCCCTCAACGACGAAGACTCGGCGCACCTGCTGGGTCTGATCGAGCAGCTGCGCGACCAGGGCATCACGAGCATCATCATCTCGCACAAGCTCAGAGAGATTAAGCGCATTGCCGACAGCGTCACGATCATCAGAGACGGCAAGACGATCGAATCGTTCTCGATGTCGGAGCCCGACGCGACAGAGAACCGCATCATCCGCTCCATGGTCGGTCGCGATCTCAACAACCTCTTCCCGCCGCGCGATCCCGATATCGGGGACGAAGTGCTGCGCGTCGAGGACTGGACCGTGTATCACCCCGTCGACACGAGCCGAAAGGTTGTCGACGGAGCATCCTTCTCGGTGCGCGCCGGAGAGATCGTGGGCTTTGCCGGCCTCATGGCGCCGGGCGAACCGAGCTGGCCATGAGCGTCTTCGGGCACTCATACGGCACGCGGATCTCGGGGCGCATCTACAAGAACGGCACAGAGATCCAGGCGCGATCGGTCGGAGAGGCGATCAGCCACGGCATCGCGTACGCGACAGAAGACCGCAAACGCTATGGCTCAACCTGATCAAGGACATCTCGGAGAACGTCTCGTCTGCAGCCCTGGCGAAACTCTCGCGCGCGGGCGTCGTTGACCGCAATCGCGAGCACAAGGTCGCGGATTCGTACCGAGAGAAGATGAACATCAAGGCGCCGTCGGTCTCGGCGATCACGGGAAAGCTCTCGGGTGGAAACCAGCAGAAGGTCGTGCTCTCCAAGTGGATCTTCACGGGGCCCGACGTGCTGTTTCTCGACGAGCCCACGCGCGGCATCGACGTGGGTGCGAAGTACGAGATCTACGGAATCATCAATGAGCTGGCGGCGCAGGGAAAGGCCGTCGTCGTCATCTCATCGGAGCTGCCCGAGCTGCTGGGGCTGGCCGACCGAATCTACGCAATATCCGAAGGACGGCTCACGGGCGAGGTTGCTCGCGCCGATGCAACGCAGGAAGTGCTCATGGAGTACATGACAGCGGGAAAGGACTGAGGGCATGAGCACCTCGACAATGACGGCGCCCAAGACGCCGGCGCCGGAGAAGAAGCCGCGCAAGCGGCCGACGATCTCGGTCAACCTGAGGCAGTACGGGATTCTCGCCGCACTGGCGATCATCATCGTGCTGTTCCAGGTTCTGACCGACGGCCGGCTGCTGTTCCCCGGCAACATCAACAACCTCATTCAGCAGAACGCCTACGTGCTGATTCTCGCCGTCGGCATGGTCATCGTGATCATCGGCGGGCACATCGATCTGTCTGTCGGCTCGGTAGTCGCCATGGTCGGAGCCATCTCGGCGATCGCGATTCAGCAGTGGGGCCTGCCGTGGTGGCTCGCCGCGATCGTCGCCATCGCCGTCGGAGCGCTCGTCGGCGCGTGGCAAGGATTCTGGGTCGCGTTCGTGGGGATTCCGGCGTTCATCGTGACGCTCGCGGGAATGCTCTTGTTCCGCGGTCTCACGCTCGTGCTGCTGACCGGCGGAACGATCAGTGGTCTTCCCGAGGGCTTCGTCGCGATCGGCGCGGGCTGGTTCCCGGGCTGGCTCGGCGAACTCGGCGGGCGTGACGTTCTCACTCTCGTCTTCGGCGTCGTCGCCGTCGCCCTTCTGGTGCTGCAGCAGGCGCGTGCTCGCGCTGCGCAGCGCCGCCTCGACCTGGTTCGCGAGCCTCTCGTCTCGTTCTGGATCAAGCTGGGGATCGCGTCGGTGGCGATTCTCGCTCTCGCGTGGCTGCTGAGCGATTACGCGGGCACGCCGTACATTCTCATCATTCTCGCGGTGCTGATCTTGGCGTACACCTTCCTGCTGCGCAACACGGTGTTCGGGCGCCACGTGTACGCGATTGGCGGCAACCGCTTCGCGGCGATGATGAGTGGTGTGAAGACCAAGTGGATCGACTTCTTCATCCTCACGAACATGGGTCTTCTCGCCGGTCTCGCCGGAGTCGTCTCGACGGCGCGAGCCGGCGGAGCGGTCGCCTCGGCCGGTACGAACTACGAGCTCGACGCCATCGCTGCCGTGTTCATCGGCGGTGCGGCCGTCACAGGCGGCGTCGGAACGGTCGTCGGTGCCGTGATCGGTGCGCTCGTCATGGGCGTGCTCAACATGGGACTGTCGATTCTCTCGGTGGATGCTGCGTGGCAGATGGCCATCAAGGGACTTGTGCTTCTGCTTGCGGTCGCCTTCGATATCTTCAACAAGAAGCGCGGCAGCGCCGGATAGTCTCGAAGGGGCTTGAACGCAAAAAGTGGATCAGAGGGGAGCAGCGCGATGACCCATCGCGAGGCCGTCGTGCCGGATCGCGCTGCTCCCTCTTCTGGTTCCCGAACCAGCAACGATCAGCTTCGCCGGTTCAACCTGTCGATGCTCATGCAGATTCTGCACCGCAACGGCGGGTGCAGTCGGGCAGAGCTCACACGGCAAACAGGTCTCAACCGCTCGACGATCGCTGTGCTGGTCGCCGAGCTCGTGGAGGCGGGACTCGCCTATGAGGGTGAGCCCGAGACCGTTGTCGGCCAGATCGGCCGGCCGAGTCTTCGCGTGCACCCAGAGCCGCGCCTCTCGGCGATCACCGTCAACCCCGAGCACAACAGCGTCGCGATCGGGCTCATCGGCCTCGGCGGAGAGATCATCAGAAGCGTGCGCTTCGACAGCTCACGCATTCCCAGCCCCGCCGAGGCTGTGCGTGCGGCGCATTCCATCGTCGAAGGCATGCGGGGCGAGATCGAGCAGTCGTACGACCTTGTCGGCGTCGGCGTGGCCGTGCCAGGGCTCGTGAGCGCGGCGAGCGGGCGGATCGTCAACGCCCCTCAGCTGCGCTGGAAAGACGTCGACCTTGCGACCCCCATGGCGCAGGCGTTTCAGCTTCCCGTCTTCATCGCCAACGACGCGACGGTCGGTGCGATCGCCGAGAACCTGTTCGGCGCGGCGAAGGGGGCCAAAGATCTCGTCTTCGTCGACGGCAGTGCGTCGGGCATCGGCGGCGGAGTGATCATCGACGGTCAGCCGCTGCGCGGAACGTCCGGGTTCGCCGGCGAGCTCGGGCACGTCATGGTCAACAGCAACGGCACACGCTGCCACTGCGGCCGCACGGGATGCCTTGAGACCGAGGTCAATCTCGAGAGCCTGCTGCGGCTGCTCGGGCTGACGCGCGCAGACGAGCACGAGCTCGACATCGAACTGGGAGTGACCCGGGACCAGGCCGTGCTCGAAGAGGTGCGGCGCCAACTCGGGTTTCTCTCCATCGCGCTCTCGAACCTCGTGAACATCTTCGACCCCGAGGTCGTCGTTCTCGGCGGCTATCTCGGTGCGCTGCTGACGGTGTCAGACGAGCGTCTGGGCGGTGAGCTCACGCTCCGCTCCATGTCGGCGCACTCGCGATCCGTCGTGCTCGCGCGCGCCCGGCTTCGATCGCGGCGCGTCATGATCGGCGCCGCCGAGCTCGCGTTCGCCCCGCTGCTCGCCGACCCGCTCGCGTTCCGGCGAGACTGACCGCGTCACGAGGCGCTGAGGGCCGCCTTGCGCCGCGCATCGGGCGAAATGACACGCTTCGTCCAGACGATCTCGAATGCCGGGTCGAACCGGCGAGAGCACTCGCCGCACGAGGCGCGCCTGGTGGGAGCCCGGTAGCGATACAGGCGGTGGCCGCGCGGACATTCGCCGACCCACGGTGCGAGCTCATCCGCGATCTGACCGCGGTGCAGTCGCTGCCCGACGTACCCGATGTCTCTGGCGATGCGCTTCCACGAGGGGCCGTGCCCGGCTTTCGGACCGGCAAGCGCGTGCGCGACCTCGTGCAGAAGCACTTGATGGATCTCGTCGTCGTCGTACCGCGACGCGAGATATCGCGAGACCGAGATGCGCTTCGCGGTGAAATTGCACAGCCCGGCACGCTTCTTCGCATTGTCGAACGCGAAGCTCCACGACGCGTCGAGATGCAGAGAGATGAGCGCGTCAGCCCATACTCTGACTCGACCAAGATCTGCCATGGCTTAACGGTATGGCACGTCACCGACATTGCGCGCTCGATCGCGCCGCGCAACGCTCCGGCTACAGCGAAAGGTGCGACTCCGCAGCCCGAATCGCAATGAGCGATGACTCGATCTGCTCCTCAGACGCCCCGGCGTCCCTCCGCAGCTGAACCGCGGTGCGGAAGTCCTCGAGTGCGAGCTCGTACTCCTTCTGATCGAAGTACACCTTGCCCCTGTGCTGCAGAGCGAACGCCTCGTACAGCATCCACTCGTGCGTGTGCGCCTCTTCGATGAGGGAGTTCAGCTCATGAAGGGCGGGCTCGAACTCAGCGCGAAACTGCAGAACCTGCGCGCGCAGCATCCGCGGTCTCATGAGGTCGCGGCGGTTGCCCGTGAACCTCGCGAGTCGCACGGCGGCGTTCGCGGCATCGAGGGCATCGTCGAGCTGGCCGGCGACCTTCAGCAGCCACGCTTTCTCGCACAGAGCCTCAAGACTGCGCATGTTGCCGAGCTCGTCGAGGCGCTCGCCGACGGCCTTCAGGTCTACCTTCTCGCGAAGGCTCGCGGCGTCATAGCCCAAAATGATGCTCAGAGTGCTCTCCCCCTTTGTGCCCCGAAACGGCCGCTGTCGACTTCGAGGCTAACCCGATCGGCTCGCATTGATGCGCACCTCGATCAGCTTGTCGTCATCGGCGCCCGGATTTCCCCGGCCGTCGGTGTTGTTCGTCAGCAGCCAGAGAGATCCGGATGCTGTCGCCACGGCGTCGCGCACGCGACCGAACTCGCCGACGAAGAACGCGGATGCCGTCGGGGCGTCGGCCTCCGTCTCGATCACCCACAGGCGTTCGCCACCCAGCCCCGCCATGTACAGCGTGTCGCCGATCGCCGCGAGACCGCTCGGGCTCGCTTCGGCCGTCGACCACTGCAGCACCGGATCGACGAAGCGGTCGTCGTCGGCGATGCCCTCGACGGTAGGCCAGCCGTAGTTCGCTCCCGGTTCGATGATGTTCAGCTCGTCCCACGTGTTCTGGCCGAACTCGCTGGCCCACAGCGTTCCGTCATCGGTCCACGCCAGTCCCTGCGGGTTGCGGTGCCCGAGCGAGTACACGAGCGAACCGTCGATCGGATTGTCGTCTGGCACGCTCCCGTCGGGGGTCATGCGCAGGATCTTGCCCGCGAGCGAGTCGATGTCTTGCGCGATCTCGCCCCCGGTCGCGTCTCCCGTCGTGGCGTACAGCATGCCATCGGGCCCGAATGCGAGGCGACCGCCGTTGTGAATGGAGGCTTTCGGGATGCCGGTGAGAACGACTGTGCTGGCTCCGAGTTGCGGATCATCGGGCAGCCCGGTCACCGGGTAGCGCAGAATGCGATTGTCGCTCGCGGTCGTGACATATGCGTACAGCCACGCGTCGCCATCGTCGTCGTGCAGTGCGAGGCCGAGCAGGCCGCCCTCACCTCCGGGCGCTGCCTGGTCGACCGTCGCGACGACGTTGAGGGCGCCGCCCGCGGCGAGATGCACGATCTGCGCGGCATCGCGCAGCGAGAGAAGAGCGCCGCCGTCGAGAGGGACCACCGACCAGGGTGCGTCGAGGTTCGTTGCGAGAACGTCGTATTCCCCACTCGGCATTCCTGGCGCGCCGCTGTCGGCGGACGCGGAAGCGCGAGGATCGGTCGGCACTTCTGTGCTCGTGCACGCCGTAAGAAGCAGAGCGGATGCTGCCAGAAGCGCTGCGCTCGACAGCATCCGCTGGGAATATGCTCTCGATGGCATGGTCACAGTCCGAACACGGTGCGCGACGGCTCAGGAGACGGCGTCGCCTCGGCGTCAGACACCGGGCGAGCGCCTGCCATGAAGTCCCGCAGTTCGCGGCCCGCGACGAGCTTTGCCGGATACGGTCCTCCCGCAAGAAGTCGAGGCACCATGTCGAGCGGCAGCATCGACCGCGAGGCGACGAGCACGACGTTGCCGAAGCGACGTCCCTTGAGAATCTGCGTGTCGGCGAGGGCAGCCACCTCGCCGAACACCTCGCTCAGCGTTGCGGCCTGACCGCGGGCGAACGCAAGACCCGGCCCGTCGGCGACGTTGACGGCGAGCATTCCGTCGGGCGAGAGCAGCGCAGAGACCATCGCGTAGAACTCGGTGCTGGTCACGTGGGCAGGGGTCTGCGCGCCATTGAAGATGTCGCTGATCACGAGGTCGACAGTGCCGTGCAGACCGGCCGGAAGGCGGCCGAGCACCTCGCGGGCGTCGCCGTATCGCACGCGAATCTGGGCGCGCTTGGGCCACGGCAGGTGCTCGCGCACAAAATCCACGAGGTCGCGCTCGAGCTCGATCACCTGCTGCCGCGAACCCGGACGCGTGGCGTCGACGTAGCGAGGCAGCGTGAGCGCGCCGGCGCCGAGGTGCACAGCGGTGATGGGAGCCGCGGGGGAGCGAACGAGGTCGACGACGTGGCCGATGCGGCGCACGTACTCGAAGAACAGCTCGCGCGGATCGGTCATGTTCACGTGCGATTGCGGCGTGCCGTCAACGACCAGCTGATAGGCGCCGTCGACATACGCATCAGGCTCGATGGATGCTGCCAGGCCGCTGCCCGACAGCACGATCGACGGATTCTCGCTCACACTCGCGAGTCTACGGCGCTGGTCCTTCCGGCGCCGGGGATCCCCCCGGGCGCCCACGTCTTCTGAACCTTGCGGACGTATTAGTGCGCCGCGGCGCCAGTACGACCGCAACGGTCAGAACCCCGCGCGGGCACCGCGCTAGCCTTGAGGTGTGCGCATCGATCTCAATTGCGACCTCGGTGAGACCGTCGACGGGCAGCCGACGGCAGACGATGCCGCCATGTTCCCGCACATCTCGAGCGCTAACGTCGCGTGCGGCTTTCACGCGGGCGACGCGGCGAGCATGCGCGCGACGTGCGATCTCGCCGTGCAGCATGGCGTCGCAATCGGCGCGCACGTCTCGTACCGCGATCGCACGGGCTTCGGGCGCACCGACATCGAGATCGACCGCGCGACGCTCACCGACGACATCGTCGAGCAGATCGAGACGCTGAGCGAGATCGCGTATGCCGCGGGGGGAGCGGTGAGCTACATCAAGCCGCACGGGGCGCTGTACAACCGCATCGCCTGCGACGCCGAGCGCGCCGACATTGTTGCTGCGGCGGTGGCATCGCGCGGAGCCCTGCCGATCATGGGGCTTCCGCAGTCGAGCATCGCGACCGCAGCATCCGAACGGGGTCTGCGGTTCATTCGCGAGGCATTCGTCGATCGCGGCTACGCGCGCGACGGCTCTCTTGTTCCGCGTGGCGACGAGGGTGCATTGCTTGAGCCGGATGCTGTCGCCGAACGTGCCGTCGGGATCGTCGCTCACGGCGAGGTCGTCGCGGTGACGGGGGAGCGGCTGTCGCTCGACGTCGACTCCCTGTGCGTGCACGGCGATACCCCCGGCGCGGTGCGCATGGCCGCCGACGTGCGGGCAGCGCTCGGGCGCGCGGGCATCGAGATCGCGGCGGTCGTGTGATGCAGGCGGCGTCCCGCAGCATCCGCCGCGTCGGCGATGTGGCGCTGCTTGTCGAGTGCGCGAGTCTCGACGACGTCATGGCGCTGCATCGTGGCCTCGTCGACCGGCCCGGCTCCGTCGTCGATGTTGTTCCGGCGGCACGCACCATCCTCGTCACCGTCGAGCGTCCGCACGACGTGCAGGCGGTGCGACGGTGGCTCGACGATGCGCAACCGGTTGACGCCGAGGTCTCCGAGACAGCGCTCGTGCACATCGACGTGCGCTATGACGGCGCCGATCTCGCCGAAGTCGCGCGTCTGACCGGCATGTCCGAGCGTGAGGTCATCGCGCGACACACTCGGGCGACGTGGCGTGTCGCGTTCGGCGGATTCGCTCCTGGCTTCGCGTATCTCGTCACCGACGATGACGGTCTGGCGGTGCCGCGTCGCGAAACGCCGCGCACGCACGTTCCGGCCGGATCCGTCGCTCTCGCCGGCGAGTTCACGGGCGTCTATCCGCGGTCGTCGCCCGGCGGATGGCAGCTCATC
Source organism: Paramicrobacterium agarici (assembly GCF_002563955.1). NCBI lineage: Bacteria > Bacillati > Actinomycetota > Actinomycetes > Micrococcales > Microbacteriaceae > Paramicrobacterium > Paramicrobacterium agarici. The sequence continues at coordinate 3,221,381 of NZ_PDJE01000001.1, read as the reverse complement.
GGCCGAACGGACGCCGAACTGTGGAACGTCGAGCGGCAGCATCCTGCCCTTCTCGAACCCGGAGCGACGGTCTCGTTTCGGGAGGCGCCATGACGCGGCTGATCGTCGTTGAGCCCGGGCCGCTCACGACCGTGCAAGACCTCGGCCGGCCGGGGTTCGCTCACATCGGCGTTCCCCCGTCCGGTGCGCTCGATCGCGGCGCGCTCACGCTCGCCAACCGGCTCGTGGGCAATGGCGAGCGTGCGGCAGGCCTCGAGATCACGGTCGGCGGATTCGAGGCTCGCGCTGACGACGACGTCTGGTTCGCCGTCACGGGAGCATGGTGTCCCATCATGGTGGACGGCGAGCCGGTTGACCCGAATTCCGCCGTGCGAGCGCAGGCGGGTCAGCTGATTCGCGTGGATGCCGCGACACACGGTCTGCGCCCGTATCTCGCGGTGCGGGGCGGCGTCGACGTCGCCCCCGTGCTCGGGTCTCGCTCGCGCGACGTGCTGTCAGAGCTGGGGCCCGGCCCTCTCATGGCGGGCGACGAGCTGACGGTCGGGGCGCCGCCGCGCACGGAGGTTCCCGTTCTCGAGATTGCGCCATGGGGTCCGCCCACCGATGAGCGTGTCGATGTTCCTGTCTCGCTGGGCCCCCGCGACGACTGGTTTACGGATGCCGCGGTCGCCGCGTTCTTCTCCGCCGAGTGGCGCATCGACGCGGCTTCGAACAGAGTGGGCGCGCGCCTGGCCGGCGTTCCCCTCGAACGCGCTGTCGATGCGGAGCTTCCGAGCGAGGGCATGGTGGCCGGCGCGATCCAGGTTCCGCCGTCCGGCCTCCCGACGGTGCTGCTCGCCGACCATCCGGTCACGGGCGGGTACCCGGTGATCGGCGTGGTCTCCCGTAACGCGCTTGACGTTTTCGCTCAGGTGCGTCCAGGGCAGGCCGTCTCTTTTCGTCGCGTCTGACGGTTCCCGCCGCGCATGGCGCTGTGGCCGCGGCCGCCACCGTCCCGATAGTCGCGCTGGCCACCCCGACCCTGCCGACTCCGACCCCGCCGACCCCGACCCCGACCCCGACCCCGACCCCGCCGACCCCGACCCCGCCGACCCCGACCCCGCCGACCCCGACCCCGCCGACCCCGACCCCGCCGAAGGTGAGTTGCAGGAAGTGGCTGCTCATCGTCTCCCCGGGAACAGCCAGATCCTGCAAGTCACTTTCGGGACTCTCCCTCCACAGGGGTGAAGCGGTCCTTCATCATCCACAGGATGCTCGCCGGGGCGCCGTCACTGCTTGGCGAGGCGCAGAGTTGTTGCATGCCGAAGCCACTTCCCGAACATTTGGAGAACAGTGCATTCACGGTGAAGGACGGGCGAGGTGCCGGACTGAGCCGCGCCCGTATGCGCGGAAGCGATCTCGTTGCGCCATTTCCCCGCGTACGAATGCCGGCACGCTGGCTACAACCAGTCGGCGACAGCGCGACTGTTCGCGAGAAGGTGAGCGACAAGCGACGGCGGGTCGAAGCGTTCGCGCGTTCGGCAATGCTGAGAATGCCCGTCGGCAGCGCGGCGTCGCTGACATCGGCCGCCTACCTCCACAGCATCCCGCTTCCTCTTCGTTTTCTCGGGGACGAAGTGGTGCACATTAGTGTTCCGAGGGGGACGCGCGCGCCCGTCGGAAAGGGCATCGCGGGGCATCAAGTAACGACGCGTCCCGGCGAAATCACGTCGATCGACGGCATCCCCGTGACCACTGTCGAACGCACGTGGTGCGACCTCGCCGCACTACTGGATGTTCCCGACCTTGTCGCCGCGGGTGACGGGCTCATTCACCGCCGCGCTCGGCGCACGACAAAGCGAGCGCTCGCCGCAGTCGCCCGCAGTTACCCGACGTCACGCGGGCGTGCGCGCCGAACCGCGTCGCTCGCGCTCCTCAACGAGCGCGCAGAGTCCCCGCGCGAGTCGAGACTGCGCGTTCATCTCGTACAAGCGGGGCTTCCCGAGCCCGCGGTCAACCCGTCGATCTACTACCGCGGCGCGTTCGTGGGGCGCGTCGACATGCTGTACCTGACGTGGGGTCTCATCATCGAATATGAAGGGGAACAGCATCTGACAGATGTCGGGCAGTGGCAAACCGACATCGCCCGAGTGAACGATTTCGCCGACATCGGATTGCGAACGATCCGCGCAACAGCCGCAGACGACCGGGACCCGTCCCAGCTCATCGAGCGTGTCCGCGCCCACATTGCCGGAGGCGAACGTCGCGTCGCGCACGATCCCGCGATTACCATCAGATGGTGAGTCGAGCGGTGTTCATGTGCGGTCCTGCCGGGTCGGGAAAGACCACGGTGGCGATGCGCCTCGTCGAAACCGAGGGCCTCACGCGCCTCTCTGTCGACGAAGAGGCGTGGAAGCGCGGTTTCCGCTCGCATCCGATCCCGGTTCAGGATGCCGAGGAGATCGACGTTCTCCTTCGCGAGCGACTCACCGAGCTTCTCACCGCGAATCGCGGCGTCGTGCTCGACTACTCATTCGCCACGCGCGCGGTGCGCGACGACTATCGCGCGTTCGTCGCGGCGTTCGGCGTTGTTCCCGAGATCGTCTTCGTCGACACCCCGCGCGACGTGGCGCTTCAACGCATCCGCGAGCGGCGCGGTGAAGACGCGAACGATGCCGTTTTGAGCGTCGAGACGGCGCGCCGCTTCTATGACGGCTTCGAGATCCCGACGCCGTCCGAGGGGCCGCTCACCGTCGTTTCAGGCGCCTGACGAACAAGCCGAGAACCGGATGCTGCAGCGCGATCGCCCGGTTATACCTGAGAGATTCCCGATCGTCAAGAACCGCAGTGGACACGGCGCGTCAAACGGCATACACTTGTTCTTTGCGCTCCCTGACGTTCTACCATGCCTTCATATTGCGGTCGGCCCAGTGCAACGTGCTTCGCATGACGCACGACTTCACATGGCGTGAGGCGAGTACTCCATTACTAACAGTAACTTGGCCCGACGGGGCCCACGGAGGTTATAACCCTTGGCTGCTGCGCGCAACGCAACCACCACCACATCCAAGAATGGCCGTCACGCATCACGGCCGTCATTCGCCAAGATCAGTGACACGCTGACCGTCCCAGATCTTCTGGCACTGCAGACAGAGAGCTTCGACTGGCTCGTCGGCAACGAGAACTGGAAGGAACGCGTCGCCAACGCGGCGGAATCCGACCGCAAGGACCTGCCGAACGACTCGGGCCTTGAAGAGATCTTCGAGGAGATCTCTCCGATCGAGGACCTCGGCGAGACGATGCAGCTCTCGTTCGCCAACCCGTACCTCGAGCCTGAGAAGTACTCCATCGAGGAGTGCACAGAGCGCGGCAAGACGTACGCGGCCCCGCTGTACGTCGAGGCCGAGTTCATGAACCACCTCACGGGTGAGATCAAGACCCAGACGGTCTTCATGGGCGACTTCCCTCTCATGACCGAGAAGGGCACGTTCATCATCAACGGCACCGAGCGTGTCGTCGTGTCTCAGCTGGTCCGCAGCCCCGGTGTGTACTTCGAGCGCACTCCTGAGAAGACGAGCGACAAGGACGTCTTCTCGGCGCGCGTCATTCCGAGCCGCGGTGCATGGCTCGAGTTCGAGATCGACAAGCGCGACCAGGTCGGCGTTCGCATCGACCGCAAGCGCAAGCAGTCGGTCACGACGTTCCTCAAGGCTCTCGGCATGACGAGCGAAGAGATCCTCGCCGAGTTCGACGGCTACGAGTCGATCGCGTCGACGCTCGAGAAGGACCCGATCCTTACGAAGGAAGACGCGCTTCGCGACATCTACCGCAAGCTCCGCCCGGGCGAGCAGGTTGCCGCTGAGGCAGCTCGCGCGCTTCTCGACAACTTCTACTTCAACCCGAAGCGCTACGACCTCGCCAAGGTCGGTCGCTACAAGATCAACAAGAAGCTCGGTCTTGAAGCGCCGCTCAGCGACTCGGTGCTCACGGTCGAGGACGTCGTCGCAACGATCAAGTACCTCGTTCGTCTGCATGCCGGAGAGACCTCCTTCGAGGGCGTCCGCGGTGGCAAGCCGGCCGAGATCCGCCTCGACGTCGACGACATCGACAACTTCGGTAACCGTCGCATCCGCGCGGTCGGCGAGCTCATTCAGAACCAGGTCCGCACGGGTCTCTCGCGCATGGAGCGCGTCGTCCGCGAGCGCATGACGACGCAGGACATCGAGGCGATCACGCCGCAGACCCTGATCAACGTGCGCCCGGTCGTCGCTGCGATCAAGGAGTTCTTCGGAACGAGCCAGCTGTCGCAGTTCATGGACCAGAACAACCCGCTCGCGGGTCTCACGCACAAGCGCCGCCTCTCGGCGCTCGGCCCCGGTGGTCTGTCGCGTGAGCGCGCGGGTGTCGAGGTTCGCGACGTTCACCCCTCGCACTACGGCCGCATGTGCCCCATCGAGACTCCTGAAGGCCCGAACATCGGTCTGATCGGCTCGCTCGCGACGTTCGCTCGCATCAACGCGTTCGGCTTCATCGAGACGCCGTACCGCCGCATCGTGAACGGCAAGGTCACCGAGAAGGTCGACTACCTCACCGCGATGGAAGAAGAGGACTACATCGTCGCTCAGGCGAACGCCGTTCTGAACGACGACAGCACCTTCCGCGACGACCGTGTCCTCGCGCGCAAGGAAGACGGCGAGGTCGACCTCGTTCCCGTCGAGGAGATCGCCTACATGGACGTCTCGCCGCGCCAGATGGTGTCGGTCGGTACGTCGCTCATTCCGTTCCTCGAGCACGACGACGCGAACCGCGCTCTCATGGGTGCGAACATGCAGCGTCAGGCTGTGCCGCTGCTGCGCAGCGAATCGCCGTACGTCGGAACCGGTATGGAAGGCTACGCCGCAATCGACGCTGGCGAGGTCATCACCGCAGACAAGGCGGGCGTCGTCTCCCAGGTGTCGGCTGACAGCGTCACGCTGCAGCTCGACGAGGGCGGCACCAAGACGTACTACCTCGACAAGTTCCTCCGCTCAAACCAGGGAAACAGCTACAACCACCGCGTCATCGTCAACGAGGGTGACCGCATTGAGGCTGGCGAGGTCGTTGCTGACGGTCCCTCGACCGAAGACGGTGAGCTCGCGCTCGGCAAGAACCTGCTCGTCGCGTTCATGCCGTGGGAGGGCCTCAACTTCGAGGACGCCATCATCCTCAGCCAGAACGTGGTGAAGGACGACACACTCAGCTCCATCCACATCGAGGAGTACGAGGTTGACGCCCGCGACACCAAGCTCGGCAAGGAAGAGATCACGCGTGATCTGCCGAACGTCAGCCCCGACCTGCTCAAGGACCTCGACGAGCGCGGCATCATCCGCATCGGCGCCGAGGTCCACCCCGGCGACATCCTCGTCGGAAAGGTCACCCCGAAGGGTGAAACCGAGCTGAGCGCCGAGGAGCGTCTGCTTCGCGCGATCTTCAACGAGAAGAGCCGCGAGGTGCGCGACACGAGCCTCAAGGTTCCGCACGGTGAGAACGGAACAGTGATCGCCGTCAAGGAGTTCGACGCAGAAGAGGGCGACGACGAGCTGGGCTCTGGCGTCAACCGTCGCGTCGTGGTCTACATCGCTCAGAAACGCAAGATCACCGAGGGTGACAAGCTCGCGGGCCGTCACGGCAACAAGGGCGTCATCTCGAAGATCCTGCCGGTCGAGGACATGCCGTTCCTCTCTGACGGAACTCCGGTCGACATCATCCTCAACCCCCTCGGAATCCCGGGTCGCATGAACTTCGGCCAGGTTCTCGAGACGCACCTTGGCTGGATTGCCAACCAGGGCTGGAAGGTCGAGGGCAACCCGGAGTGGGCGAAGGATCTCCCGGCGGAGGCTCGCGAGGGCGCTCCCGGAACCAAGGTCGCAACCCCGGTGTTCGACGGCGCTGAAGAGCACGAGATCGCTGGTCTTCTCGACGCTACTCTGCCGAACCGTGATGGGGAGCGCATGATCGACTCGAGCGGAAAGACCCGTCTGTTCGACGGTCGCTCCGGAGAGCCGTTCCCCGAGCCGATCTCGGTGGGTTACATGTACATCCTGAAGCTGCACCACCTCGTGGACGACAAGATCCACGCGCGTTCGACGGGCCCGTACTCGATGATCACGCAGCAGCCTCTCGGTGGTAAGGCGCAGTTCGGTGGACAGCGCTTCGGTGAGATGGAGGTGTGGGCACTCGAGGCTTACGGTGCCGCATACGCCCTCCAGGAGCTCCTCACGATCAAGTCCGACGACATTCTCGGCCGCGTCAAGGTGTACGAGTCCATCGTCAAGGGCGAGAACATTCAGGAGCCCGGCATCCCCGAGAGCTTCAAGGTGCTCATGAAGGAAATGCAGTCGCTGTGCTTGAACGTCGAGGTGCTCTCGGCCGATGGCACGGCGGTGAGCCTGCGCGACACCGACGACGACGCCTTCCGCGCCGCCGAGGAGCTCGGGATCAACATTTCCTCCAGGTTCGAGTCCTCGTCGATTGACGAGATCTAAGCGCCTGGCCACTGTAGAAACTTCAGAGAATTTCAGGAGAGAAATTGCTCGACGCAACAACATTTGACGAGCTTCGCATTGGCCTGGCGACCGGCGACGACATCCGTCGTTGGTCTTACGGCGAGGTCAAGAAGCCCGAGACCATCAACTACCGCACCCTGAAGCCTGAGAAGGACGGTCTGTTCGGTGAGCAGATCTTCGGGCCCAGCCGCGACTGGGAGTGCTCGTGCGGCAAGTACAAGCGCGTGCGCTTCAAGGGAATCGTGTGTGAGCGCTGTGGAGTCGAGGTCACGAAGTCCTCGGTTCGCCGCGAGCGCATGGGCCACATCGAGCTCGCCGCTCCCGTCACGCACATCTGGTACTTCAAGGGTGTGCCGTCGCGCCTCGGCTACCTGCTCGACATGGCGCCGAAGGACCTCGAGAAGGTCATCTACTTCGCCGCATACATGGTGATCAGCGTCGACGAGGAAGCTCGCCACGCTGACATGCCCGGACTCGAGAACGAGCTCCGTCTCGAGCTGAAGACGCTCGGCGACCAGCGCGACTCCGCGATCGCTGACCGTATGAAGAAGCTCGAAGACGACCTGGCCGCTCTGGAAGAAGAGGGTGCCAAGGCCGACCAGAAGCGCCGCACGAAGGACGCCGCTGAGAAAGAGATGACTCAGCTGCGCAAGTCCTTCGACGAGCAGATCGGTCAGCTCGAGCGCGTCTGGGAAGACTTCCGAAACCTCAAGATCGGAGAGCTCAAGCCCGAAGACGCCGTCTTCCACGAGCTCCAGGACCGCTACGGTCTGTACTTCGAGGCGCACATGGGCGCCGAGGGCATCCAGAAGCGTCTCGAGACCTTCGACCTGCAGGCCGAGGCCGAGTCGCTCCACGGGCAGATCGCCGAGGGCAAGGGTCAGAAGAAGATCCGCGCCATCAAGCGCCTCAAGGTCGTCAACGCGTTCCTGCAGACGGGCACATCGCCTGCCGCCATGGTTCTCGATGTCGTTCCGGTGATTCCGCCGGAGCTTCGCCCGATGGTGCAGCTCGACGGTGGCCGCTTCGCCACGAGCGACCTGAACGACCTCTACCGTCGCGTGATCAACCGCAACAACCGTCTTCGTCGACTGCTTGACCTCGGTGCTCCCGAGATCATCGTCAACAACGAGAAGCGGATGCTGCAGGAAGCCGTCGACGCTCTCTTCGACAACGGTCGTCGCGGCCGTCCCGTCACGGGAACGGGCAACCGCGCGCTCAAGTCACTGAGTGACATGCTCAAGGGCAAGCAGGGTCGCTTCCGTCAGAACCTGCTGGGTAAGCGCGTCGACTACTCGGGCCGTTCGGTCATCGTCGTCGGTCCGCAGCTCAAGCTTCACCAGTGTGGTCTGCCGAAGCAGATGGCGCTCGAGTTGTTCAAGCCGTTCGTCATCAAGCGCCTGATCGACCTGAGCCACGCTCAGAACATCAAGGCAGCGAAGCGCATGGTCGAGCGGGCGCGCCCCGAGGTGTGGGACGTTCTCGAAGAGATCATCCGCGAGCGCCCGGTGCTGCTGAACCGTGCTCCGACGCTTCACCGTCTGGGAATCCAGGCGTTCGAGCCGCAGCTCGTCGAGGGTAAGGCGATCCAGCTTCACCCGCTCGTGTGTGCCGCGTTCAACGCCGACTTCGACGGTGACCAGATGGCCGTGCACCTTCCGCTGTCGGTCGAGGCTCAGGCTGAGGCCCGCGTGCTCATGCTCGCGTCCAACAACATCCTGAAGCCCTCCGACGGCCGCCCGGTCACCCTGCCCAGCCAGGACATGATCATCGGTCTGCACCACCTCACGACGCTCACCGATGGTGCCGTCGGCGAGGGCCGTGCGTTCTCGAGCATCGCCGAGGCGATCCTCGCTCACGATCAGCACACGCTGCACCTCAACGCGAAGATCCGCATTCGCCTCGACGGCCTGCACTTCCGCGCAGGCGAGGAGCCCGAGGGCTTCGTTCAGGGCGAGCCGTTCATCTTCGAGACGACGCTCGGTCGCGCGATCTTCAACGAGGCGCTGCCCGAGGACTACCCGTTCGTCAACGAGGTGGCCGACAAGGGCAAGCTCTCGTCGATCGTCAACGACCTCGCTGAGCGCTACTCGAAGACCGACACCGCGACGACCCTTGACAACATCAAGGACGCCGGCTTCTACTGGGCGACCCGCTCGGGTGTGACCGTCGCATTGAGCGACATTCTCACGCCCGCGAGCAAGAAGGACATCGTCGCCAAGTACGAGAAGCAGGCCGCGAAGGTTCAGGGCCAGTTCGACAAGGGACTCACGACCGACGCCGAGCGTCGTCAGGAGCTCATCAAGATCTGGACCGAGGCGACCGACGAGGTTGCGCAGGCCATGCGCGACGGGTTCCCCGCTGACAACACCATCAACCGCATGGTGTCGTCGGGTGCCCGTGGTAACTGGCTGCAGATCCGCAACATCGCGGGTATGCGCGGACTGGTGAACGACCCGAAGGGCGGCATCATCCCGCGTCCGATCATCTCGAGCTACCGCGAGGGTCTCTCGGTCGCCGAGTACTTCATCGCGACGCACGGTGCCCGTAAGGGTCTGGCCGACACCGCTCTCCGCACCGCCGACTCCGGATACCTGACGCGTCGACTCGTCGACGTCTCTCAGGACGTCATCATCCGCGAGAAGGACTGTGGCACGTCGAAGGGTCTCGAGCTCCCGATCGCCTCGTTCGACTCGCAGGGCACGCTCGTGCGCGACCCGAACGTCGAGAACTCGGTGTTCGCCCGCTCGCTGGCTGCCGACGTTGTCGACGCCGAGGGAACCGTCGTGGCCTCCGCAGGTGACGACGTGGGTGACGTGCTCATCGACCGTCTTGTCGAGGCAGGAATCGAGACGATCAAGGTCCGTTCTGTCCTGACATGCGAGTCGAGCATCGGCGTCTGCGCCGCCTGCTACGGTCGTTCGCTGGCGACGGGCAAGCTCGTCGACATCGGAGAGGCAATCGGAACGATCGCAGCTCAGTCGATCGGTGAGCCGGGAACCCAGCTCACGATGCGTACGTTCCACACCGGTGGTTCGGCATCGGCAGACGACATCACGCAGGGTCTTCCCCGCGTGCAGGAGCTCTTCGAGGCTCGCACCCCGAAGGGGGCGACCCCGATCGCCGAGGCCGCTGGCCGCGTGACGATCGAGGAGACCGAGAAGAGCCGAAAGGTCATCCTCACGCCAGACAACGGCGACGAGCCGGTTGTCTACCCCGTGCTGAAGCGCGCCACGCTCCTCGTTGAGGACGGCGATCACGTTGACCTCGGTCAGCCGCTGCACGTCGGTGCCACCGACCCCAAGGAGGTTCTGCGCGTGCAGGGCGTCCGCGAGGTTCAGAAGCACCTCGTCGGCGGGGTTCAGGGCGTCTACCGCTCGCAGGGTGTGCCGATCCACGACAAGCACATCGAGGTCATCGTGCGCCAGATGCTCCGCAAGGTCACCGTGGTCGACCACGGCGACACCGAGCTGCTTCCCGGTGAGCTCGTCGACCGTTCGCGGTACAACGAGACGAACCGTGCCGCTCTGGCCGAAGGCAAGCGCACGGCCTCGGCTCGTCAGGAGGTCATGGGTATCACCAAGGCGTCGCTTGCGACCGAATCGTGGCTGTCCGCAGCATCCTTCCAGGAGACGACCCGCGTTCTCACGCAGGCCGCCATGGAAGGAAAGCGTGACCCGCTGATCGGTCTCAAGGAGAACGTCATCATCGGTAAGCTCATCCCGGCCGGAACCGGTCTCGCCAAGTACCGCAACGTCTCTGTTGAGGCGACGGAAGAGGCGAAGGCCGAGCGCTACCCGAACCGCATCTTCGCGGATGACGGTGCGTTCAGCGAGTCCGACCTGTCGTTCGTCGACTTCGACAGCTTCTCGAGCGACGACTTCAACCCGGGCACGTACAGCTAAGCACTGAGCACGACGGCGGAGGGTCCTCTTTGAGGGCCCTCCGCTTCGTCGTGTCAGGACCACTGTGCCTGCTTGCGACGTCGGGCGGCAGAGTCGCGCGCGCGTTATAAGATCGGGACGACAGATGCGACGAGGAGTGCTCATGACCGATCCCGATGAGGGTCGCAGTACATCGCGGTGGTGGTTCGTGGTGGCGACCGTCGTGATCGCAGCGCTCGTTGTGGCAAGCGGAGCACTCGTCGCATCGCTCGTGTCGACGGCGTCGCCAGAAGCAGATCCGCCTCCTGCAACAGAGGCTCCCGATCCTGAGCGGCCCCTGCCCGAGAATCAGCCGGCCCCCGAGCACGCGGGTCCGAACCCCACGTCGTGCGAACAGATCTATTCAGAAGAGATGTATTCCTACCTGACAGGAACAGGGATGCCGCTCAACGACCAGTCGGTTGCCGAGAACGTGGGCAGTTACGACCCCGAGCTGATCGCGGTGATCAACGGGATCGAGCATCTCGACTGCAGCTGGGGCTTCGCTGGAGACTATGGTCTTACCACGAGCGTTACGCGTGTGAACGCCGATGCCGTGAAGACCGTCCGTGAGCGCATGACCGAGCTGGGATACAACTGCCACGACGAAGACGGCGGAACGCGGTGCCTGACGTCGGCGACCGAAGCGGGCAATCGCTACGGCGAATCGCACTTCGTGCGCGACGGCCTCTGGCTTGCCACCGCGTGGGTGAACTTCGCGCCCGAGGGCTACACTCCGGATATCGTCCAGACGCTCTGGCCGGACACCGCACCTCAACCCTGAGCGTCGTCCGCGAAACCCCCGACACGCCATAGGGGCTCGCGGGTGCCCCACCCGGCGCAGTAGAGTGACCGCAAGTGGAGGCTACCGCCGAGGAGGCTGCGATGAGCGACCCCAACTCGACTCCGAGTGATTCGACGCCGGAGCACGCCAAAGGGCCCGGAGCGACGACACCGGATCCTACCCCCGTGGAGCCGCGCCCCGATGCGCCGGGTGCCCCGCAGGCACCTCCGGCTGCGCCCGAGCCGTCACCGAGTTCTCCGGAGCCCACCGAACCGGCGACGCCCGAGCGGCCAGCTGGTGCGCGCGAACCCGAAACGCCGGTGTTCGAATCGACGGAAGCCACTGCGGCGCCAGCTGATACGGGTGCGGCGCCGACGGAACGGACGCAGACCGTACCGGGCAGCAGCAACGATCGTGATGATGCGACGAATGCGTATCCGTACGAGCGCGCTCCCGCCACGAATCCTTCATCAGATCACACGGTGACGGAAGCGTACACCGACTCTGCATCCACTGAGCGGGTACTGACCGGGCCGGAACCGACGCGCGCGTACGAGCCTCGCCAGACTCCGCCGCCGAACGACGGCACGTGGGGCGGAGCGCCTGAGCACGTCGAGGTCGCTGAAGAGCCGAAGCGCAAAGGAAACCGCTGGGCGGGAATCGGCATCGGCGTCATTCAGGCCTTGGTCTTCGCCGCTGCGATGTTCGGGGTCTTGATCCTCATCGATCTCATTTCGGGTGAGCAGCCCGATCTGCTCGGCACGCTCTTGTCGCCCGCGCTCCTCATCGCGACGGGAATGTTCTTCATCGGCCTCGTGATCGTCTCGCTGCTCGTGAATCGCGCGGGCTGGTGGGCGTGGATTCTGGGTGGTCTTCTCATCGCTGCGTTCGCCTACGTGGGGTGGATCGGCGGCCTGCTTGTGCAGGACGCGATGTCGGTTCCGTCCAATCGGGTGCTCGAATTCATCTGGGAGAACCTGCTGACCTGGCCGTCGGTTGCTGCGTTCATCCTCGGGCGCGAGATTCCGATCTGGTTCGGCGCGTGGACAGCCGCGCGCGGCCGCAAGGTTGCCGCGCGCAACCGCGAAGCTCGCGACGACTACGAGCGGCGGCTTGACGAGCGGGATGCCGCATACCGCTGATCAGGGAAAGATCTCGGCGGTTTCCTGAAGCCGAGATTTCCGTGCCGGCCGCTGCGTCGTGATTGCAACGCACGCGGCCGCGCACACCATCAGGATGGCCACGACCTGCAATGCTGTGAGCGATTCATTGAGCACGAGCCAGCCGAACACGGCGGCAATCACAGGCCCGAATGCGGAGATGATCGCGTAGAGCCTGGCCGAGATGCGGCGGAGGATGAACGAGTCCAGGCTGTAGGGAAGCGCGGACGAGAGCACGCCGATCAGCACCAGCAGCAGGATCACTTCCCACGAGAACTGCGCTCCGGGAAGTGAGGCGATCGCCAGAGGCAGCAGAACAGCCACGCTTACGACACCTGCGATGCCGAGTCCTTGAAGTCCAGGCAATGTCAGTGCCGCCCGACGCGCCAACAGGATGTACGCCGCCCATGATGCTGCCGCGAGCAGGGCAAGCGCGACGCCGAGCACGTTGACCGCGCCGTCGAATCCGGTCAGCATGACGACGCCCGCACCCACGGCAACCGCGCACACGACGTCGATGAGCCGGCGCGAGCTGAAGAGAGCAACGGCGAAGGGGCCGAGGAACTCGAGAGTTGCTGCAACACCCAAGCCGAGCAGATGAATCGATTGGTAGTAGGCGGTGTTCATCGTGACGAGCACGACACCAAGCGCGAGAGCGGGCCAGACCGTGCGCCACGACAGCGTTCGAAATCGAGGACGACTGACCGGTAGGACGATAGCCAGCATGACGAGCTGGCGCGCGGCGACGATGATGGCCGTTCCCACCGCGGGAATCGCAAGGCCTGCGAGAGAGGAACCCAGATTGAGGCTCACCTGCGTTCCGAGTTGAGTAGCTGCGCCCGCGGCCGTCTGCCTCCTGTCGGTCATTGTCACAGGATACGACGGGTGCAGACAACGGCGAATTGTGCCGACACGCCCGGGATGCAGCGGTGATTTGGTGCCGGCCCGAGCGGTGCGTAAAGTATTCATTCGTCGCCACAAAGGTGCCGAAGAGCCGAAGAGCTCACGGGCCTCAATCGGCGAAATCCTCCGAAGTTCTGATTCAGATCTTGTTGTGTCGTGTTTCACGACCTAGGATGGATAACTCACCCCGAGACGCAACGGCTGCGCGGGACGAACTCACACAGATCATCTGATCGACGGAGTCGGCGTGTGGCTCGAAGAGCTGCTCGGGTGTGGTAAGGTAATGAGGTTGCTCTGAGGCAGATTCCGAGAGGGATCACTTCAGGAGCGTCTGGTCCTTGAGAACTCAATAGCGTGCACATGTCAAATGCCAATTTTTGAACCTCGGCCTGGGCTTTTGTCTGGGTTTGAGATTCCTTTGATATTGATTGATTGCGAATGTCAGTAATGATGTTTGTGTTGTCATGATTGAACTTGTGTCTGCCCTTTGTTGGGTGGGTGCGTTTATGTTTGCTGGCTGGGTTTTGTCCTGGTTGGTGTTTATGCATTTACGGAGAGTTTGATCCTGGCTCAGGACGAACGCTGGCGGCGTGCTTAACACATGCAAGTCGAACGATGAAGCCTCACTTGTGGGGTGGATTAGTGGCGAACGGGTGAGTAACACGTGAGTAACCTGCCCCTGACTCTGGGATAAGCGCTGGAAACGGTGTCTAATACTGGATATGACTCATGGCCGCATGGTCTGTGGGTGGAAAGGGTTTACTGGTTGGGGATGGACTCGCGGCCTATCAGCTTGTTGGTGAGGTAATGGCTTACCAAGGCGACGACGGGTAGCCGGCCTGAGAGGGTGACCGGCCACACTGGGACTGAGACACGGCCCAGACTCCTACGGGAGGCAGCAGTGGGGAATATTGCACAATGGGCGAAAGCCTGATGCAGCAACGCCGCGTGGGGGATGACGGCCTTCGGGTTGTAAACCTCTTTTGGCAGGGAAGAAGCCTTTGGGTGACGGTACCTGCAGAAAAAGCACCGGCTAACTACGTGCCAGCAGCCGCGGTAATACGTAGGGTGCGAGCGTTGTCCGGAATTATTGGGCGTAAAGAGCTCGTAGGCGGTTTGTCGCGTCTGCTGTGAAATCCCGAGGCTCAACCTCGGGCCTGCAGTGGGTACGGGCAGACTAGAGTGCGGTAGGGGAGATTGGAATTCCTGGTGTAGCGGTGGAATGCGCAGATATCAGGAGGAACACCGATGGCGAAGGCAGATCTCTGGGCCGCTACTGACGCTGAGGAGCGAAAGGGTGGGGAGCGAACAGGCTTAGATACCCTGGTAGTCCACCCCGTAAACGTTGGGAACTAGATGTGGGGGCCTTTCCACGGTCTCCGTGTCGCAGCTAACGCATTAAGTTCCCCGCCTGGGGAGTACGGCCGCAAGGCTAAAACTCAAAGGAATTGACGGGGGCCCGCACAAGCGGCGGAGCATGCGGATTAATTCGATGCAACGCGAAGAACCTTACCAAGGCTTGACATATACGAGAACGCCCTGGAAACAGGGTTCTCTTTGGACACTCGTATACAGGTGGTGCATGGTTGTCGTCAGCTCGTGTCGTGAGATGTTGGGTTAAGTCCCGCAACGAGCGCAACCCTCGTTCTCTGTTGCCAGCACGTTATGGTGGGAACTCAGGGGATACTGCCGGGGTCAACTCGGAGGAAGGTGGGGATGACGTCAAATCATCATGCCCCTTATGTCTTGGGCTTCACGCATGCTACAATGGCCAGTACAATGGGCGGCGATACCGTGAGGTGGAGCGAATCCCAAAAAGCTGGTCCCAGTTCGGATCGTAGTCTGCAACTCGACTACGTGAAGTCGGAGTCGCTAGTAATCGCAGATCAGCAACGCTGCGGTGAATACGTTCCCGGGCCTTGTACACACCGCCCGTCAAGTCATGAAAGTCGGTAACACCCGAAGCCGGTGGCCTAACCCCTTGGGGAGGGAGCTGTCGAAGGTGGGACCGGTAATTAGGACTAAGTCGTAACAAGGTAGCCGTACCGGAAGGTGCGGCTGGATCACCTCCTTTCTAAGGAGCAACTGGCACCGTTGGTGTCCAGGCGCCAGGTCCGCACCGAATGTGTGTGGCTGGTTAGCTCGTGGGTGGAACATTTGATATGGCCGGCTGGATGGTCGGGTTGTTGGAGTACGTCCTCGTGTGGGGATGGGAAACGGTGGCCTGGGTGTTTGGTTGGCGTGCACGTTATTGGGTCCTGAGGGACCAGGCTTCCCCGTTTGGGGTTGCGGGTTTCTCGGACTTCTGTTTCCGGCCTTTTGTGGGTTGGGGTGGGAGTACCGGCCGTACGTTGAGAACTACACAGTGGACGCGAGCATCTTAGAAACACTTTTTGTGTTTCAATCATGGTCAAATTTTTCTTTTGAAGATTTATTTCGATTCATGCTCATGTTGTTTCAAGTTTCTAAGAGCAAACGGTGGATGCCTTGGCATCTGGAGCCGAAGAAGGACGTCGTAATCTGCGATAAGCCTCGGGGAGCTGATAAACGAGCTGTGATCCGAGGATTTCCGAATGGGGAAACCCGGCCTGGGCCCTTTGGGGTGCCTGGTCACTCCCGTCTGAATGTATAGGGCGGGGTGAGGGAACGTGGGGAAGTGAAACATCTCAGTACCCACAGGAAGAGAAAACAAAAGTGATTCCGGTAGTAGTGGCGAGCGAACCCGGATGAGGCTAAACCGGTTATGTGAGATACCTGTCAGGGGTTGCATGGTCGGGGTTGTGGGACTTTTTTCATCATGCTGACACGTGGTGGGCGTTGTGAGTGGTATAGGCGAACGGTTTTGAATGGCCGGTCAGAGAGGGTGCGAACCCCGTAGCCGAAATGCCATGATCGCGTGAAGAGTATCCCAAGTAGCACGGGGCCCGAGAAATCCCGTGTGAATCTGTCAGGACCACCTGATAAGCCTAAATACTCCCAGATGACCGATAGCGGACAAGTACCGTGAGGGAAAGGTGAAAAGTACCCCGGGAGGGGAGTGAAATAGTACCTGAAACCGTTTGCTTACAATCCGTTGGAGCCTCCTTGTTGGGGTGACAGCGTGCCTTTTGAAGAATGAGCCTGCGAGTTAGCGATACGTGGCGAGGTTAACCCGTGTGGGGTAGCCGTAGCGAAAGCGAGTCTGAATAGGGCGTTGAGTCGCGTGTCCTAGACCCGAAGCGAAGTGATCTATCCATGGCCAGGCTGAAGCGTGTGTAAGAGCGCGTGGAGGGCCGAACCCACTTCAGTTGAAAATGGAGGGGATGAGCTGTGGATAGGGGTGAAAGGCCAATCAAACTTCGTGATAGCTGGTTCTCTCCGAAATGCATTTAGGTGCAGCGTTGCGTGTTTCTTTCCGGAGGTAGAGCTACTGGATGGCCGATGGGCCTCAACAGGTTACTGACGTCAGCCAAACTCCGAATGCCGGGAAGTGAGAGCGCAGCAGTGAGACGGTGGGGGATAAGCTTCATCGTCGAGAGGGAAACAACCCAGACCACCATCTAAGGTCCCTAAGCGCGTGCTAAGTGGGAAAGGATGTGGAGTTGCAGAGACAACCAGGAGGTTGGCTTAGAAGCAGCCATCCTTGAAAGAGTGCGTAATAGCTCACTGGTCAAGTGATTCCGCGCCGACAATGTAACGGGGCTCAAGCACGCCACCGAAGTTGTGGCATTGACATTAATAACCAAGCCGCGGGACTTGTTCTCGTTGGTTCAGGTGTGTTGATGGGTAGGAGAGCGTCGTGTGGCCGGTGAAGCGGCGGTGTAAACCAGCCGTGGAGGCTACACGAGTGAGAATGCAGGCATGAGTAGCGAAAGACGGGTGAGAAACCCGTCCTCCGGAAGACCAAGGGTTCCAGGGCCAGGTTAATCCGCCCTGGGTAAGTCGGGACCTAAGGCGAGGCCGACAGGCGTAGTCGATGGACAACGGGTTGATATTCCCGTACCGGCGAAGAACCGCCCCAGCTAATCCAGTGGTGCTAAGAGTCCTAGCTCGTACCGGAAGCTCCTCTTTTGGGGGGTGGATGGTGCGGGTGAACGCTCGACCCCATGCTGGTGCGGCTAGCGTGTTAACAGGTGTGACGCAGGAAGGTAGTCGGTCCTGGGCGATGGTTGTCCCAGGCCAAGGCTGTAGGCCGGGAGATAGGCAAATCCGTCTCCCATGTGGCTGAGAGTTGAAGGGGAACCCGTAAAGGGTATGATCCGATGATCCTATGCTGCCGAGAAAAGCATCGACGCGAGGTTCTAGCTGCCCGTACCCCAAACCGACACAGGTGGTCAGGTAGAGAATACTAAGGAGATCGAGAGAATCGTGGTTAAGGAACTCGGCAAAATGCCCCCGTAACTTCGGGAGAAGGGGGGCCGCTCACTTATTAGGACTTGCTCCGAAAGGGTGTGGTGGCCGCAGAGACCAGTGGGAAGCGACTGTTTACTAAAAACACAGGTCCGTGCCAAGTCGCAAGACGATGTATACGGACTGACGCCTGCCCGGTGCTGGAAGGTTAAGAGGAACGGTCAACCCTTCGGGGTGAAGCTGTGAATTTAAGCCCCAGTAAACGGCGGTGGTAACTATAACCATCCTAAGGTAGCGAAATTCCTTGTCGGGTAAGTTCCGACCTGCACGAATGGCGTAACGACTTCCCAGCTGTCTCAACCACGAACTCGGCGAAATTGCATTACGAGTAAAGATGCTCGTTACGCGCAGCAGGACGGAAAGACCCCGTGACCTTTACTACAGCTTGGTATTGGTGTTCGGTGTGGCTTGTGTAGGATAGGTGGGAGACTTTGAAGCGGGCACGCTAGTGTTCGTGGAGTCGTTGTTGAAATACCACTCTGGTCATTCTGGATATCTAACTTCGAACCGTGATCCGGTTCAGGGACAGTGCCTGGTGGGTAGTTTAACTGGGGCGGTTGCCTCCCAAAATGTAACGGAGGCGCCCAAAGGTTCCCTCAACCTGGTTGGCAATCAGGTGGCGAGTGTAAGTGCACAAGGGAGCTTGACTGTGAGACTGACAGGTCGAGCAGGGACGAAAGTCGGGACTAGTGATCCGGCAGTGGCTTGTGGAAGCGCTGTCGCTCAACGGATAAAAGGTACCTCGGGGATAACAGGCTGATCTTGCCCAAGAGTCCATATCGACGGCATGGTTTGGCACCTCGATGTCGGCTCGTCGCATCCTGGGGCTGGAGTAGGTCCCAAGGGTTGGGCTGTTCGCCCATTAAAGCGGTACGCGAGCTGGGTTTAGAACGTCGTGAGACAGTTCGGTCCCTATCCGCTGCGCGCGCAGGAAATTTGAGAGGATCTGACCCTAGTACGAGAGGACCGGGTTGGACGAACCTCTGGTATGTCAGTTGTCACGCCAGTGGCATCGCTGATTAGCTACGTTCGGGATGGATAACCGCTGAAAGCATCTAAGCGGGAAGCCGGCCTCAAGATGAGATTTCCATACCCCACGCGGGTGAGAGGCTCCCAGCTAGACGACTGGGTTGATAGGCCAGATGTGGAAGCACAGCAATGTGTGCAGCT
This sequence comes from Paramicrobacterium agarici, assembly GCF_002563955.1. NCBI lineage: Bacteria > Bacillati > Actinomycetota > Actinomycetes > Micrococcales > Microbacteriaceae > Paramicrobacterium > Paramicrobacterium agarici. The sequence goes on along the minus strand of NZ_PDJE01000001.1, from coordinate 3,202,528 downwards.
GACTGGTACTAATAAGCCGATAACTTGATAACAACAACATCTGATGTTTCGCGTCCACTTTGTGGTTCCTGACGCACGGCAGGAACAAACAACACACCCCACGGTGTGTTCACATATTGCGTCCATGATTGTTACGGCGGTCATAGCGAGAGGGAAACGCCCGGTCACATTCCGAACCCGGAAGCTAAGGCTCTCAGCGCCGATGGTACTGCAGGGGGGACCCTGTGGGAGAGTAGGACACCGCCGGACTTAACCTACAGTGAAGGCCACCCCTAACCACGGGGTGGCCTTCACCATTTAACCCACACACCACCCACCACACCGGCGCACCAAAAAACGAATGAGAGCGACGACGCTCTCGCATTATTGTCACTGCAGGTGTATGCATCTGCATGGGGAGCACTCCCCATCGGCAGCCCCGAGCGCTCTCGTTAGGCTTGTTCCTTATGGCGACCCGTACGACGTTCACTCTTCCCCGCTCACGGGTCGATATCACCGTCACCGGAGTGACGGACGTCGGCAAGCGTCGCCGCGTCAACGAAGACTCGATCATCATGGCCTCGCCGATCTTCGCCGTCGCCGACGGCATGGGCGGGCATCAGCGCGGGGACGAAGCGAGTCGGGTCGTCGTCGAGCAGCTCCAGCTGAGTGTGCGCCCGGGAGAGCCGACAAGCCCCGAGGTTGTCTTCACGGGCATCACGGCAGCAAACGGCCGGATTCTCGCGTGGGCGGAAGACGGCGGGGTCGCAGGAAGCACCGTCGCCGGCGTCGCGCTCGTCTCGCTCTCATCGCAAGCCGACAGCCACTGGATGGTCTTCAACATCGGAGACTCGCGCGTGTACCTGCTTGAGGGACAGCAGTTGCGGCAGATCACCGTCGACCATTCCGCGGTTCAAGAACTCATTGATCAGGGCAGTATCAGCCCAAGCGAGGCCGCCACGCATCCGCAACGCAATGTCGTCACGCGAGCCGTCGGCGTTGAAAGCGACGCCGATCCGGATGTCTGGCTGCTCCCGGCTGGAGGTCACCAGATGTTCATCATCTGTTCGGACGGGCTCAGTCGCGAAATGCCGGATGAGGAGATCCGGCAGATCCTGCTCTCGGCGCCGCGAGACCCGTCTCGGGCGCTCGTCGACCGCGCCCTTGAGGCAGGGGCGCGTGACAACGTCTCTGCCGTCGTTCTCGATGCGCTGTCGGTGGATACGACCCCGCCGAGCCCGGGCTATCATGACACGAGAGGCCTGGGCGCTCTCGAAGAGACCTTGCCACGCTCGACGTAAGGACGATATGACGCAGTTCAGCTACACGGCGGCGCATCAACGCGAATGGATCGCTCTGGCAGCATCCGGTCGTCTTCTCGTGGTGCGGATCGATGACGACGCCGAGCTGCTGACGCGCGTGACGAAACTCGACATCGGCGCGCTGACGATTCACGATACACTCGACGCTCTCACAGCAGGAGGCCTCGCGAGCACCCCCGCATTCGGGCTGTGCTTCTGGGTGGCAGGAACGCTCTCGGCCGACGGTGTCGGCGTGATCGTGTATGGCGACACGGAGGTCACGGTCGGAACGGACGCCGGCGACATTACCGTACGCGCAACAGGTGTCAGCGGATGGGGAGAGCAGCTCGTCGAAGGCGCGTCACGCATCGAGCTGCTCGACGGCGCCGACACGGCAGCAGCGCTTCCTCTCAGCCAGGGCGCCGCATGGGTAGCGGGCGTCTCGCTGCGCGTCGACGATGACGTCGCCGATGCTGGAGCCGCCGCCAGAACGGAACAGCAGGATGCTGCGGTGGCAGCCGAGTCGCAGCACGAGAACCCGGTGCCGATCGCGCGTGAGCCCGCGTCAGAGCCCAAGCCCGACACGGTGGCCATCGAGAAGCCCGCAGCCGCGGCGCCACCTCCCGCACCGTCGGCCGAGGCGGCGGAGGCCGAACCCAAGCCGGACACCGCCGAACAGCCCGTCTGGGCCGAGCCGTCGGCGTCTGAGCCCGTGAGCGAGGACACCGAGGTTCCCGAGATGACGCTGCTTCCCGGCGACGTCGCAGGACCGATCGAGCTTCCCGAACCCGACGAGCAGACGATCGTGCGCACCCCGGGACAGCCGGTTGTCCCTCAGCGCGACGAGCCGCTCGGCGATCACGACGGCATGACCGTGCTCGCCGAAGACGTGCGTGCAGCGCGTAACGCCGCCCACCTGCCCGATGGCGCCGCTGCCGCGCCGCAGGACGTGCCGCAGTACGCCTACGCCCTTGAACTGCCCGGCGGCGGCCGTCAGCGGCTCGACGCGCCCGTTGTACTGGGTCGAGCCCCGAGCGTCTCGAACGTGCCTGCCTCGGTTCTGCCTCACCTTGTGACCCTCGCCGGAGACGACATTTCGCGCACGCACGTCCGCGTCGCTGTCGAGGGAGACGCCGTCGTCGTGACCGACCTCCACTCGAGCAATGGCACTGTCATCGACGCACCGGGTCGCGCACCCCAGCAGTTGCGTGGCGGGGAGCCCGTGCCCGTCATTGCTGGAACAGTGATCGATCTCGGATCGGGCGTGAAACTGCGCGTGCTCGAGGCATAGCGTGGCTCGTCAGGCAGCACAGCCCCCGCGCATTCCCGGGCTTGAGGCGGAGCGGCTTCTCGGATCGGGCGGCTTCAGTGACGTCTTTCTGTACCGTCAAGAGCTCCCGCGCCGCCAGGTCGCCGTCAAGGTGCTCTCTCTTGACGAGGTGACCGATGCGTCGCGCGCCGCGTTCGTGGCCGAGGCCAACCTGATGGCTCAGGTGTCGGCGCATCCGTACATCGTGACGATCTACAACGCGGCGGTCGCCGAAGACGGGCGCCCGTATTTTGTCATGGAGTACTGCCCCGGCCCGAGCTTGTCGCAGCAGTACCGGTACCGGCAGTTCACCGTCGCGGATGTGCTGCGCACCGGCATCCGGGTGACGAGTGCTGTCGCGACGGCGCACTCGTCTGGCATTCTGCACCGCGACATCAAGCCCGCCAACGTGCTGACCAATGCATATGGCTGGCCCGCGCTCGCGGACTTCGGAATCTCGTCTGCTGTCGACGCGGATCACGCGCAGCCCGGAGAATCGCAGTCGCTTGGCATGTCGATTCCGTGGTCGCCGCCCGAGATGTTCGCGGACCACCCCGTCGCCGACGTCAGAAGCGACGTCTTCGCGCTCGCCGCCACGGTGTACACGCTGCTGGCCGGGCGCTCTCCATTCGAGGTGCCGGGGCAGCCGAACGGCTCGATCGATCTCATCGGGCGCATCGAGCGCGGCACCATCACACCGCTTGAGCGCACCGATGTTCCGCCGTCGCTCATGGCAGTGCTGCGCCGGGGCATGGCGACGCGCCGCGAGGACCGTTTTCCGAGCGCCGTGGACTTCGGCCGCTCGCTTCAGCGCGTCGAACTCGAGCTGGCGTACTCCACCACGCCGCTCGACGTGCCGAACCTCGCGTCGGCCAAACCGCAGAGCGACGCGACGGGCGATGATGCAACGCGCATTCGCCCGGTCACGACAGTGACGCCTCAGCATCCGGCCCCGTCTGAACCGGCCGACGACGACGCGACGGTCGCCCGGCCGGTTCAACAGGTGAACGGTCAACCGCCCAGCGACGACGAAACGCGCATGCGAGCGCTGGCCGTGACCCCACAGGTTCCCGTTCCACCCGCCACCGATGCGACGGCGAAGCGAGGCCCGGTCGCGCCGACCCATGAGACTCCGGATGCTGCGTCGCAGACGGATGCCGTGGCAAAGCCGCGGAGGCGCCTCGTTCCGATCGTGATCGGGGCGGCAGCGCTGCTGCTTGTCGGCGGCGGGGTGACAGCATCCTTTCTCTTCGGTGGTCAGGCTGCGCCGGAGAAGATGGAGACGTCGACAGGAGAGCCGCTTGTCGTCACGGGGGTGCCAGCGCCCGTGGAGCGCGGCATCACCGTGTCAGAAGACGGCTCGAGCATCACGTTCGAGTGGGGGAATCCGGCGCCCGAAGAGGGCGACGTGTTCATCTGGCGGCGCTTAGAGAACGGCGAGCCCGGGCCGAAGCATGTTGTCGCCGAGCCGTCGGTCACCATCGACGGCGTGTCGGATGGCGATAAGGTGTGTGTCACGGTTGTGATCAGCAGATCAAGCGGCAAAACGTCCACCGAGCCATTGGAGATGTGCACCACGTGACGGCACCACGCATCGAGTTCTGCGGGGAATGGTACGACGTGCGCCCCGAGGAATTCTTCTACATCGGCCGAGAGGGCGACCTCGTCGTCGACGACAACCCGTTTCTGCACCGCCGCTTTCTCGCCGTCGGCCTCGAGAACGGAATGTACTGGCTCATCAACGTGGGCAATGCGCTCTCGGCGACGGTCACCGACAGCACGGGGCAGGTGCAGGCGTGGCTCGCACCTGGAGCACGACTTCCCGTCGTCTTCCGTGAGCTGCAGGTGCTCTTCAGCGCCGGCTCGACGACGTACGACTTCACCATCCACATGGAGTCCGAGTTCTTCGGCACGTCTCCGCTGACCTCGGTGTCGAGCGGCGAGACGACGGTCGGCCCGATTCACCTGACGAGCAACCAGCGCCTGCTGATTCTCGCGCTCGCCGAAGACGTGCTTCGGCAGAATTCTCCGGGACGCGGCGAGATCCCCGCCTCCGCACAGGCGGCAGAGCGTCTCGGATGGACGCAGACGGCGTTCAACCGCAAGCTCGACAACGTGTGCGACAAGCTCGACCGGTTCGGAGTGCCCGGATTGCGGGGCGGCCGGGGCAAGCTCGCGACCAACCGGCGGTCGAGGCTCGTGGAGTACGCCGTGTCGACGCGAATGGTCGATCCGAGCGATCTGGTGCTGCTTGATCAAGACACGTCGGCCGCCGGTGAAAGCGCCGCGGAGGGCTAGAACTTTCCTGCTGCGCGTTACCGTGTTACCTTAAGCTCCGGTTCAAGTGTGCCTTGGGCGCTGTACGGCGGCAGTTAAACGAGACGGAACGTGTGTGTGGGGAGCATGAAGGGGTGGTTGCGCGGCCGAAAGGTCACGGCTTCCGTCATCGCCGCATCCCTGATCGTCGCGGTTCCGGTCACATTCGCCGTTCTGCACCCCGGATACCCCGCCTCTGACGTTGATCTCGAGGCCCGCGACGTGTGGGTCACGAACGGCAAAGAGCTGCTCGCGGGCCGCCTCAACAAGCAGATCGAAGAGCTCGACGCCTCCGTCGCGACGCTCGCCAACGATATCGACATCTTTCAAGACGGCGACCTCGCCCTGCTGCACGATCGCGTCTCGTCGACCGTTCAGACGATCGACCCCGCGTACACGACTCTCGGCAACAGCGCCGACCTACTGCCGGGCGCCGAACTCGCCTACGGGGGAGAGCGCCTCGCTGTTCTCGAGCCCGACAGCGGCAGCCTGTGGATCACCAACGTCGCGGGAGGCCTCGACTTCACGACAGTGAACAACGAACCCCTCGTCAAATTGGGGAAGGATGCCGCTATCGCTGTCTCGAAGAGCGGCGACGTCTTCGCAGCATCCCCTTCTGACGGTGTGCTGTACACCTACGGCTCCGAGGGCGGAAAGCCGAGCGAGCAGCAGATTCCCTCGAGCGAGAGCTACCAGCTGACGGCGGCGGGAGATACCCCGGTGCTGTTCGACGGCGACGCGAACCGCGTCATCGTTCCCGGTTCAGAGCCGGTCGAGCTGCCCTCGGAGGGTGTCAAGCTGCAGCAATCCTCTGCTGATCCCGGCGAGGTGCTGGTGGCGGGCGGCGACTCGCTCATGGCTGTTCCGCTCGACGGCGACGAGGTCGTCGAGATCGACGCCGACATTGCCGCTCCGGCGCAGAACCCCGACGCCGTTGCCGCTCCCGTCAACCTCGAGGGATGCTGGCACGCCGCGTGGGCGTCGGGCAGCCGCTACCTCGCACAATGCGACGGTGCGGCGCCGGCGCACGAGGAGATCGAGCCGACCACGGCGGGCGCTGAGCTGGTGTTCCGCGTCAATCGCGACATCATTGCGCTGAACAACCTTCAGAATGGTGACTCGTGGCTCGTCACCGAGAACATGCGCCTCGTGCACAACTGGGAGGACGTCACTCCGCCCGAAGAAGACGACGGCGAAGAAGGCGACGAGAAGTCGGCAGTGAAGTCGTTCGAAGACACGCTCGCCGAGCGCACCGAGCAGAACCGGCCGCCGATCGCGAATGACGACGAGCTGGGCGTGCGACCCGCGCGCACGACGGTCCTGCCTCTGCTGAGCAACGACACCGACCCCGACGGCGACGTGCTCACGATCACCGACATCAACGGATTCTCAGACAAATGGGGAACCCTGCAGTTCATCGACGGCGGGCGCGCTCTGCAGTTCTCACCGAGCGAGGGCACGGAAGCCGGCACGTTTACCTTCCGCTACACCGTGAGCGACGGGCGGCCGGGAGGCATCGCCGAGGGCTCGGTCAACGTGACCGTGCGACCGCCAGAGGTCAACGAGCCTCCGGAATCGGCGCGAGTCGGAGCCGCTGTCGTCGATGCCGGCGAGACCATCACCTATGACGCGCTCGCCGACTGGAGCGACCCAGACGGTGACGACATCTATCTGGAATCCGCCGCGTCTGACGCGGGAGACCGCGTGCGGTTCAACCCCGACGGGCGGGTCACCGTCACGCACACCTCAGGGCAGCTGGGGCCGCGCGACATCGTCTTCACTGTCTCTGACGGCACGACGTCGGTCACAGGCGCGTTCACGCTCGACGTGAAACCCGCCGGGTCGTCGAACCCAGTCGGAACGCCGGACTTCGCGCAGACCTTCGTCGGCGAGGCCGTCGACGTGCACCCCCTCGACAACGACCTCTCACCGTCGGGCGGGCAGCTCGAGCTGCTGGGCGCCGAGGCGCTCGAGGGCGCGATCTCGGTCGCCGTCGACACGGATCGTGGCACCATCACAGCATCCGCGGGCAAAGCCGGTGCCTACTACGTCAAGTACTCGCTCGGGGCCGGTGAACGCACGAGCATCGGGCTCATTCGCATCGAGGTGACTGAGAAGTCCGAGGCGGACCTTGCCCCCGTGGCGGTGCGCGATACCGGCTACGTGCGGCCAGGTGAACCCGCGATGATTCCCGTGCTCGTCAACGACGTCTCGCCGACGGGTGAGGTGCTTGCGGTCAAATCGATCGAGGCGACGGGCGAGGCCGCCCAGCTGTCGATCGAGCTGCTCTCGCAGAGCATGATCCGTGTGACGGCGACGGCAGCGGTAACGGGGCAGGTGCAGTTCAGCTACACGGTCTCCGACGGGTATAAGGAATCGACGACAACGGTGACCGTCGTGATGGTGCCGCCGCTGACGAAGCACCAGGCCCCGATCGCGGCCGACGACCAGGTGCGCGTGCGCGCCGGAGACATCGCGAGTGTTCCCGTTCTCGACAACGACACGCACCCGGACAACGCGGGCATGTCGGTCGAGCAGGAGCTCGTGCAGGGAACCGACAAGGGGCTCGCGTTCGTCACCGACGATCGCGTGCGGTACCAGGCGCCGGTCGAAGCAGGCGTGTACTCCGCCGTGTACACGGTGGTTGACGATTACGGGCAGAAGGCGACAGCATCCGTCACCTTCACCGTTGTGGCGATGGACGAAGACTCCAACCAGGCGCCGGTCGCCAAGACACTGACGACCCGTGTCTTCGCCGGCAGTTCTGTCGACATCGAGATTCCGCTTGAGGGGCTCGACCCCGACGGCGATTCGGTCGTGTATGACGGGCTGGCCAGCGCGCCGATTCTGGGTGCTGTGCGCAACGAGAAGAGCAAGAGCTTCTCGTACGTTGCCGGGTCGATGGAGCTCGGCACCGACACGTTCACGTACAAGGTGAAAGACGTGCTCGGTGCGACGGCCGTCGGCACGATCAAGATCGCGGTGATTCCGCGGCCCGAGCAGGCGATGAGCCCTGTCGCCGTCGACGATTCGATCGAGGTAAAGCCCGGACGCGTGGCATCTGTTCCGGTGCTCAAGAACGATTCGGATCCGAACCAGTACTCTCTGTCTCTCGACGAGAAGGTCGAAGACGTACCCGAAGACGTCGTCGCGACGGTCGAGGGCGAGAGCATCGTGGTCGAGGCGCCCGACATCGAAATGACGTTTGCGCTGCGCTACACGATTCGCAATGAGAAGGGCGGATTCGACTCTGCCTACGTCATGGTGCGGGCCACCGAAGAGGCGAAGATTCAGCCGCCGGGCGTGCAAGATCAGGTTGTCGAGCAAGACGAGGTCATCGGCAAGGAGACCGTCGACATTGACGTGTACGACGGCGCGACGAACCCCGGTGGCCGCGTTTCTGACTTGAAGGCGTCGCTTGAGGGGCCGAATGCCGACCAGGCGACGATTCTCGAAGACGGCACCGTGCGTGTCACGCTCGGCGACAACCGCATGGCTATTACGTTCCGTCTGACGAACGAGGTTGACGGTCTGAGCTCGGCGGCCTTCATTGTCGTGCCGCCGTATTCAGACGGGCAGCCGCCGCGGCTGCGCGAGAATTTGCCCGAGCAGATCGTCGACATGAACTCCTCGAAAGAGTGGAACCTCGACGACATCGCCTACTCGCCCTCGGGCAAGGACATCACCATCACGGGCGCCGACGGAGTGAAGGCGTCGCGCGGCAATGGCGAACCGTCTTTTGTCGACGAAAAGACTCTGCGGTTCACGCCGGTGGAGGACTACCGCGGCCCCGCCTCGATCAGTTTTGAGGTGACTGACGGTACGTCGACCGGAACGACGATGCTCGTGCTGCCGATCACTGTGGGCGACCCGAACTTCGAAGACATTCCGCCCACGTTCACACCGCCGTCGATCACGATCGAAGCGGGTGAGGATGCTGTCTCGTTCGACCTTCGGAGCGCAGCGTCGCATCCGAACCCGGACGTTCTCGACCAGGTGACCTTCAGCGATCTGCATGGCGACGGAAACGGGATCCAGGCTGATCTCAGGGGTTCGGAACTCTCGGTGCAGGCACCCTTTGGCACGCCCCCGGGAACCTCGGTGACGCTCGGAGTCACGCTGAAGTTCAAGGACTTCTCGGTTGATGGGCAGGTCACCGTGTCTGTGGTCGCCTCGACACGGCCGATGCCGCTTGCGGTCGATCACGTCAACAATGACGCGCGCAAGGGAGAGAAATACACGATCGACGCGCTGAAGGGCGCGTTCAATCCCTTCCCCGAAGAAGACCTCACGATCGTGAGCGCAGAACTCGACTCGGGCGACGCTACGGTGAGCACCGACGGCACATTGGTGACCGTCAAGACAGGTCCGGCGAAGAGCCAGGAGATCAGCATCATCTATACGATCGAAGACGCCACCGGTGACCCCAACAGGCGGTCGTCTGCGCGCATCACGATCGTGGTGAAAGATGTTCCCGATGCGCCGCCAGCGCCGAGCGTCTCAGCGAGCGACAGCACGACGACGGTTGTCGTGAAGGGGTCGCCCGCCGACAATGGCTCGGCCATCACGGAGTACACCGTCAAGCGCAGCGACGGGGACTCAAAGATTTGTCGCGCCGGTGTTGCGTGCTCGATGGCTGCTAAGAACGGCACGTCATATTCGTTCCGGGTCATGGCAACGAATGGCGTCGGCGATAGCGAGTTGTCGCCTGCATCGAAGACGGTGACGCCCTACGGTGTGCCGGGTAAACCAAACGTTGGAAAGATCAGCGCCAGTTCCAAATATGAAGGTGCCACTATCAGCGGGAACTGGTCCGCGCCGTCAGATGATGGCGGCAAGCTCTCTAGATACGAGTGGCGGATTCTCAAGGACGGATCGGTGTGGAAGACGGGCACTTCCGGCAGCGCGACCGCGAATAATGCGTCGCCCGGCTCATACAAGTTGGAAGTCCGTGCCTGTTCGCCTGCCGGGTGCGGCTCGTGGGCATCGTCATCAAACTCTGTCGCTGTTTCCAAGAAGCCTCCCAAGTCGGCCAAGCTGAGCCAGGGCGCTTTCCGGCCAGGGTCCATTAATGCGTACTACTACCACTTCGAGATTCGCGGCTACGTGGATTATGCGAATCAGACTTTCCAGGTGAAATGCATCGGACCCGGCTCCAACGGGGAGCACTGGGAGAAGGTGACGAACAAGCAGCGAATCCCGAGCGGCGGCACTCCTGACGGAAAGACCGTCCCCTTGAAACTTGATTCCAACGGCAACTTCAGCGGGGATGCCAGCTGCTACGACGGCTACAACGGTGAGAATAAGCGCGCTCAAGTGAACATCGGCGGCTGGCACGACGCCTCGGGGCAATACGGCGATGGTTGGGCCGGCCCACTATGAACCATGATCAGGAGACATCATTGGACATCACACAGGAGCAGGCGAACTGGTTCAAGGACGCCTTCACGAGCCTCGTCGACAACGTCGACAAGGCCATCGTCGGCAAGCAAGACGTCATCAGGCTGGTTATCGCGTCTCTACTGACCGGCGGCCACGTGCTTCTCGAGGACTACCCCGGAACGGGTAAGACCGTGCTGGCGAAGTCGCTCGCGAACACGCTCGAGGGCGCAAGCTCCCGCATCCAGTTCACTCCCGACCTGCTCCCCAGCGACGTCACCGGCGTGACGATCTATAACCAGCAGACGCACGTCTTCGAGTTTCACAAGGGACCGATCTTCGCCCAGATCGTGCTCGCCGACGAGATCAACCGCGCGTCGCCCAAGACACAGAGTGCCCTGCTCGAGGTCATGGAAGAGGGCCTCGTCACTGTCGACGGAGAGACGCACCCCGTCGGCAGCCCCTTCATGGTGATCGCCACGCAGAACCCCGTCGAGCAGTCGGGAACCTACAAGCTTCCCGAAGCACAGCTCGACCGCTTTCTCGTGAAGACCTCGCTCGGCTACCCCGATCGTGACACGAGCGTCGAGCTGCTCATGGATGCTGCGAACCGCTCGAGGTCGACGAGCGTCGGCCCCATCATCAACGCTGAGTCGGTGAACGCCATGATTGCGCTCGCCGGGCAGGTGCACGTTGAGCGCTCGATCATGGAGTACATCACCGACATCATTCATGCGACACGCTCTGACAAAGACGTTGCGCTGGGCGTGAGCATGCGCGGCGGCCTTGCCCTCGCACGCATCGTAAAGGTGTGGGCTCTCAGCCAGGGGCGCACGTACGCGACGCCCGACGATGTCAACGCGCTCGCCGTCCCCGTGCTCGCACACCGTCTGCTCGTCGATCCGGAGTCGGAGTTCGCCGGCACCAAGGCAGATCAGATCATCGACCGCATCCTTCTCTCGATCACACCGCCGGCGTATCGCGCAGCATGACAACGACCGTCGAGCACGAAAGCCCGCAGTCGACGACGCGTCTGTCGCCGCTGCTGACACGTGCTGCGACGACGACGCAGAGGGTCAGGCAGGGGCTCGCGACATTCGTCGTGCCCGTGACGAAGGCCATTCACCCGTTTTTCGCCACCGTGAGCTCGACCGGGTGGCTCGTCGCCGTCGTCGGGGTCGTGCTACTCGCCGCGGGTCTCGTGCTCGGCTGGGCCGAACTCGTCTTCGCGGGTGCCGCGTTCGTGAGCGCCTTTGCCATCGCGGCGCTGTTCACCATCGGCCGCTCGCGCTTCGCGGTGTCTGTGCGGTTGAACCCGCGCCGCGTCACCGTGGGGGAGCGCGCCGTCGGCGAGATGATCGTGACGAACACGGCAAAGCGCAACTCGCTCGCGACGACATTCGAGCTGCCCGTCGGCGACGGTCTCGCGGTCTTCGACGTTCCCGGACTCACGCCCGACGACGTCTCTGAAGAGCTGTTCGCCGTTCCCACCGAGCGTCGCGCGGTGATCATCGCCGGCCCGGCTCGCTCCGTGCGCGGTGACCGCCTCGGTTTGTTCCGCCGCAGCGTCGACTGGACGGACCCGATAGAGCTCTTCGTGCATCCGCGCGTCGTGCGCCTGCATCCCACCGCCGCCGGACTCGTGCGCGACCTCGAAGGCCAGATCACCAAGAAGATCACCAACAACGACATCTCGTTTCACGCGTTGCGCGACTACGTGCGCGGCGACGACGTGCGGTACGTGCACTGGCGCAGCTCCGCGCGAACGGGGCAGCTCATGGTGCGGCAGTTCGAGGAGTCTCGCCGGTCGCAGCTCACCATCGTGCACAGCGCCAACCGGCGTTACTACGCAAGCGACGACGAGTTCGAGACTGCCGTGTCGGTGACGGCATCGATCGCGACGCAGGTGATCAGAGACGCCACCGATATCAACGTGGTCAGCGAGGGGATGCGGCTGCGCACGCACACGCTGCAGGCAATGCTCGACGACAGTTGCCGCATTCAGCCGTTCGACTCCGACGAGTCCGCTCGCGATTTCGCCCGCAACGCCACGAAGCGACTTCCCGACCCCAGCGTCGTCGTAATCGTCGCGGGGTCGATGATGGATGCTGGTGACTACCGCAGCATCCAAAGGCTCTTTTCGGGCGAGGTCAACGTGATCGCCCTGCGCGTCGCCGAAGGCGGCCAGCCGCGCGTTCAAGACGTCGCCGGGCTGCAGGTGTACACGATCGGTGCGCTCCGCGACCTGACCCGCATCATGGAGAAGGCGCAGTGAGCGAGAGGCGCGCGGCTCGCAAGGCCCAGCAGCAGGACGCCGGTACGCAGAAGCGGCGGCTCAGCGGCGTTTTCGCGCGCACCCCTCGCGAGAACCGGGCGGCGTTAGCGCCCGGAACCGTGACAACCCAGACCTGGGTCGACGTGGCCGTGGTCGCGGGACTCGTCGTCATCGGCCTTCTCGGGTGGATGCCCGTCTTCGACGGACTGACGCACCTTTCGGCTTCGCTCGGGGGGCTCGCCGTCGGGCTCGGTGTCGCGTGGGGCAGTCACCGGCTGCGGCTCAACGCGGTGACGACAGTGCTCGCGCTGTTCGTGGCGTACTTTCTCTTCGGCAGCGCTCTCGCTCTGCCCGGCGATGCCCTGTGGTTCGTGCTTCCGACCCTCGATACGGTGCGAGACCTCGCGGTCGGCGCTGTGTTCGGCTGGACAGACGTCGTAACCCTCGCCGCTCCCGTCGGGGCACCGCCGCATCTCGCCGTGCTGCCGTACGTCTTCGCGTGCGTGCTCGGCGTCGTCGCCGGCGTTCTGCTGTTCCGCTGGCTGCCGAAGCGCTACCGCACGCTGTGGCGCTGCGGCCTCGTGCTGCTCGTGCCTCTCGCCGCCTTTGCGCTGCCGGTCGTGCTCGGCACACGAGAGCCGTTCTTCGCACCGCTGCGCGGCCTGGCCGTGGCGGTCATCGCCTTGATCTGGCTCGGATGGCGCCGCCCGGAGGGCAAGAACATCAGCCTCTCTGAGAAGTCGGGACTGCGTCGCGCGCGCGTTGTCGGCACCGCAGCCGTAGCACTCGCCTCCATCGTGATCGGCGGCTTGGCAGCATCCCTTCTTCACCCCGCTCCTGAAAGCAGGCTCGTGGTGCGCGACGAGGTGCAGCCGCCGTTCGACCCCGAGCTGTTCCCGAGCCCGCTCTCGGGCTACCGCATCTACACGAAGACGCTCAACGAGACCGACTTGTTCACGGTCACGGGAATGATCCCGGGCGATCGTCTGCGTCTCGCGGTCATGGACACCTACGACGGGCACCTCTGGAACGTCGCAGGGCCTGAGCTGGCAACCGAAGGCTCCGGGCTGTACGAACTCAGCGGATCGACGCTGCCCACCGCGCCGCTCGCCGACATCGTCGACAGACGCGGCATCTCGATCGATGTTCTCGGCTACTCCGGACCGTGGCTGCCCACGATGGGCGTTCCCCAGAGAATCGACCTCGACGGCATCGACCGCGAACGGTCCGCGGGCTTCCGCTACAACGCGTCGACGAGCTCCGCCGTGCTGATCGACGGCGTTACGTCAGGCATCGAGTACTCCATGCGCAGCGGCATCCAGGCCGTGCCCGGTGACGAAGAGCTCTCAGACACTCCTGTGGCCCCGGTCGGAATGCCTCCCGTCGAGAAGGTTCCCGACGTCGTCGTGGCGAAGGCAAAGGAGTACGCTGGCGCGGCCGAGACGCCGATCGATCAGCTTCGCGCCATCGAGTCCGCGCTCGTCACCAACGGCTACCTCAGCCACGGGCGAGAAGAGGATGCTGCGTCATCACGCGCCGGACACGGAGCTGATCGCATGGAGGAGCTGTTCACTCGCTCGCAGCTCATCGGCGACGAAGAGCAGTATGCGTCGGCGATGGCGCTCATGGCCCGCAGCTTCGGGTACCCGGCTCGCGTCGTCATGGGATTCGCGCCGAAGTCGATCATCGAAGGCTCTCCCACCACCGTCACGGGTGACGACGTCACGGCCTGGGTCGAGGTGCCGTTCGAGGGCGTCGGCTGGATTCCGTTCTTTCCGACTCCAGACGAGACCGAGATTCCGCAAGACCAGAACCCGAAGCCGCAGAGCGAGCCTCAGCCCCAGGTGCGGCAGCCCCCGCGGTCAGAGAAGCGTCCAGACGATCTGCTGACCGAGAGCGAGATCGACGACAAGAAAGACGAAGACGACGAAGACGCGTTCGCTCTGCCCGGCTGGGCGGTGGCGGCGCTGTCGACGCTCGGCGGACTGCTGCTGCTCTATCTCGTGCCGCTGCTGATCATCGCGCTCGTCAAGCGGCGGCGCGTGAAGCGGCGTCGCCGTGCGGAGTCCGCCCATGCACGGGCGTCTGGCGCGTGGGACGAGTTTCTCGATCGCCACGCCGAGCTCGGCTACGACGTTCCCGTGCGCACTCGCTCCGGCGTCATCGAATCGCTCGCGGTGCAGAGGGAGACGGATGCTGCGGGAACAGCCACGCTCGAATCGCTCGCCTTCGACGCAGACGCCGCCGTTTTCGGCGCTCACGACGCCCCCGATTCGACGGTCGACGACCTGTGGAGTCAGTCAGATGAGCAGTCGCGACTCGCGGCGCGAGCGGTAGGCTGGTGGCGACGTCAGGTGAGCCGTTTCCGGGTCAGTCGCGCACGACGAGCGCCGAAGCGGTCGAAGGCGTCGAGGAGGAACGATGAGCGCTGACGACGCCGCCGCACGCGCAGGCGGCGCGCAGCCTGACACGTGGAACGGCGTGCCGGTTCCTCCGCGGCCGCCTCTGCCACCGCTGCCCGACGAGCAGGCAGCGGCGTCGCCGACGCGACCCGACTCTGAGCAGGGCGAGAAGCCCGAGGCATCCGAGGCCGTGACGCGACCGGGCTTCATCGGGCTGCCTCCCGGCATGCAGGCCGACATCGACACGATCCCGGCTTCCGCGGGCGCCCCTGCACCGGGCGTTGCGCCCGTGCCCGCGCTCGACGACAGCACGTCGGACTGCGAGCTCGAGTTCGAAGACGGCACGCGGATCGCTGTCGACGGCAGCATCCTGATCGGCCGTGACCCGAACGCGCAGTCCGCCTTCCCTGACGCGCAGGCCATCGCCGTCGTCGATGTCAGTCGCAGCATGTCGAAGACGCACGCCGCCGTTCAATGGTCGCGCGGCGCGGTCTGGGTCACCGACCTCAACTCGACGAACGGCACACGCATCATCGATGCGTCGGGGCGCGAGACCGCGTGCGTTCCCGGGGTGCCGACGCCCGCCCCGCGTGACGGGGGAATCCTTTTCGGGCGCGCTCTCGCTTCGCTTCGGGCGAGGGGCAGCGATGGAACCGAGTGAGGCCAGAGATCCGCGGCTGATCGCTCTGGCCCAGGCGGCGTTCGCCGTCGCGCTGTATCTCGCGCTCGTCGTCGCCAGCTTCGGCATCCTGAGCCTTCTGACCGACACCGACGTCATCGACGTCGACGCGAGCCTCCTGCTCGGTCCCTCGATGGTCGCGACATCGATCGTGATCGTCGCTCTGCGGCTCGTTGGCGCGGCCGTGCACCTCGTTCAAGAGCGCGAGCGGGGCGATCTCGCGGTTCGTGTTCCGCTTGGCGGCGGGCTGCTCACGGGACTCGGCGCGCTCGTCGGCTACGTGGTCATCGGCGGGATGCTGCGGGCCGTCGCCCTGCGCGACCCGGGCGTGCTGCTCGAGTTCGCCCTGCACGAGCTGCTGCGGCCGTACAGCCTCGCGATTGGGGTGCTCGCTGCGCTCGTGCACATCAGCTTCGTCGTGATGATCGGGCTCGGGGGAGACGACCCGAAGCGGCCGCTCTGGCCGTGGGAGAAAGACTGAACGGCACCGCGCAGAGTACGGTTGTCGTATGGAGCGGACCCTCGAGGCCAAGGTCGGCAGCGCTGTCGACGCATGGATCGCCTGGCTCCCTCGGTGGAAGCCGGCGACGCACCGCGTGCGTACGCGCGTGTGCAGACGATGCCTCGGCTCGCCCTTTCTCGCCGCGCTCGGCGTCGACGCCGATGTTCCGCACGGCGTGCAGCACGGCCTGACGACCCGCATGAAGGCCCTCATCGACGACGTCGTCGACGACTACACCGATCAGAATCTGCCTCTGCTCTCGCGAGAGCTGCACGAGTCCGAAAAACGCAAATCGCGGTCGTACCGCCCTGAGGTGGGACTCGATCCCGAATTCGACGGTCTGCAGCTTGACCCGGACCCGGTTCCCGGCGAACCGTTTCTCTTCACGCTCGGGGAGCTGGCCGAGGGCGGCGACGTGCCGGAATCGGTGCGCCCCGTCGAACTGAGCGATGAAGAGAAGCAGGCGCTGCGCACAGAGATCCGGCTCGCAGACGAATGCGCCGACCACGCGGGACGCCTCATCTGCCAGTTTCTGCAGCAGCACCGCGTCGCTGCGCGAGAGGCGATTGCGACGATTATCGAACCGCAGGTGAGCGCGCTTTTGGACGCCCTGTCGGAGAGTCTCGACGCGCCCCCGACCCGGTGGTGACAAGTACCCCTGGACGGCGGCGGGGGTTGCGGACAAACTAGTATCACCAACGCACGAGGGGGAGAGATGTCGTACCCACCCAATGACCCGCAGCAGCCCTGGCAGCACGGAAACCCGCAGAGCAACCAGCCGCAGGGCAACGAACCTCAGCAGCCGTATGGTCAGCAGCCCGAA
This sequence comes from Paramicrobacterium agarici, assembly GCF_002563955.1. Lineage (NCBI taxonomy): Bacteria > Bacillati > Actinomycetota > Actinomycetes > Micrococcales > Microbacteriaceae > Paramicrobacterium > Paramicrobacterium agarici. Next base: position 3,185,563 of record NZ_PDJE01000001.1, on the reverse strand, counting down.
CCGCCTCAGCAGCCCTATGGTCAGCAGCCGCAGCAACCCGAGCCGCAGCAGCCGTACCGGCAGCAGCCTCAGCAGCCGACAGGCCCGCAGCAGCCGTACCAACAGCAGCAGCCTCAGCAGCCGTACCAGCAGTCAACGGGCTCGCAGCAGTCGTATGGGCAACCGCAGCAGCAGCCGCAAGCGCCACAGCAGCCCGCCGCGACGAACCCCTACCCGCAGACGCCTGGTGAGCAGCAGCCGACGGGTCCGCAGCATCCCTACACGCAGCAGCCCGATTACGGCGCGCAGCAGACGCAGGTGTACCCGCCGCAGAACACCGAGGCCTACCCCGCGGGTGGCGGCGGCCAGCCTCCTCAGAAGAAAAAGAAGTCAATGGTCGGCTGGATCGCCGGCGGCTCAGCGCTTCTGCTCATTATTATCGCGGGTGTTGTCGGCTTCGCCATCGGCAACGCAGCGCACGCTCCGGAGAACCAGGTGACCGCGTATCTCGACCTTCTGAAGGCGGGTAAGGCAGAGCAGGCGCTCAAGGACTCCGGGGTCAAGGTCGAGAAGGGCGACGTGCTCTTGACCGACGAAGCGTACAAGGCAGCGGACGACCGCATCTCGAAGTACTCGATCTCGTCGACAGAGGTCTCGGGCGACAGCGCGACGGTGACCGCCTCGATCTCGCAGGGCGGCGAGACCTACGAGCAGGACTTCTCTCTGAGCAAGGCGGGCAAAGACATGGTCTTCTTCGACAAATGGAAGCTCGATGCGCCCAAGCTCGGCGAAGTCTCGTACTCGGTCGTCGGACCTCAGAATGCCAAGGTCGCTGTGAATGGCGTGACGGTGGCAGCCGAACCGGGCGAGAGCGCCGCGCTGCGTGCCCTTCCGGGGACGTACAGCATCGCGATGTCCGAGGACCAGGGAGTCTTCCAGGCCGAGGGCGTCTCGACGACGGTTCTTGGGTTCGGCAACGAAGCTGAAGAGGCGCCCGAGCTGACCGTGACACTCTCAGAGGAGGGCGTGACGGCGGCGGAAGAAGCGGTGACCGCGTTCCTCGACGAGTGTGAAGCTTCTACGGAGATGGCCCCCGACGGCTGCCCCAACTTCGCGAGCGACCGAGGCACCAAGAAGGTGGAGGACATCGTCTGGACCATCGACCCGCGGCCGGAATTCTCTGTCGGCGAGTACGACGGTTCCGGATGGGCCGTGACCACAGACCAGATGGGCGAAGCAGACCTGTCGGCCACCGTCACGTGGCCCGACGACAGAGTCGAGAAGAACGTCAGCCTGGAGAACCCGATCGACATCTCCGTCGACGGCGCCGTCACCTTCGGCGAAGACGGCACAGCGACCTTCGAATGGGACGAGTTCTAAGTCGCGACGAGCCGAACCACAGGCCCGGTTTCGACCGGGCCTGTGGTATTTGACCGGCACCCGCTGTGCCCGTATCATAGATCGGGTGTGCGCATTCGCGTGCGCTGAATCGTGCCTTCGCGCGATGAAGCCGCGTAGAGGCACTCACATCCTGGGTTGGTTCGAATGGAACGACCCCCACGGCATATTCGCCACCAGCATCCTTCGCATTCTGTCGGATGGGCGGATCGTGGCGGCGCGCGAGCGATCGCGTGCCTCACCATCACATATTCGCTGTCACCGTGCAGCACATTGAGGAGAAGCAGTGCCAACTATTCAGCAGTTGGTCCGCAAGGGTCGCAAGTCGAAGTCTGCAAAGACCAAGGCTCCCGCCCTGAAGGCCAACCCCCAGCAGCGAGGCGTGTGCACACGCGTCTACACGACCACCCCGAAGAAGCCGAACTCGGCAATGCGCAAGGTGGCTCGTGTGAAGCTCTCGAACGGTACAGAGGTCACCGCGTACATCCCGGGTGAAGGTCACAACCTTCAGGAGCACTCGATGGTGCTCGTCCGTGGTGGACGTGTCAAGGACCTCCCGGGTGTCCGCTACCGCATCGTTCGCGGTGCGCTCGACACGCAGGCCGTCAAGAACCGCAAGCAGGGTCGCAGCCACTACGGCGCGAAGATGGAGAAGAAGTAATGCCACGTAAGGGACCAGCACCCAAGCGCCCGGTCATTGCTGACCCCGTCTACGGCGCCCCGATCGTCAGCCAGCTCGTCAACAAGATTCTCGTTGACGGCAAGAAGGCTCTCGCTGAGCGCATCGTCTACGACGCGCTCGAGGGAGTCGCGGCGAAGAACAGCCAGGATGCTGTCGTCACCCTGAAGAAGGCGCTCGACAACGTCCGTCCGTCCATCGAGGTCAAGAGCCGCCGTGTCGGTGGCTCGACCTACCAGGTGCCGGTCGAGGTCAAGCCTCACCGCGCCAACACTCTCGCACTGCGCTGGCTCGTGAGCTACGCGAAGGGCCGCCGCGAGAAGACGATGACGGAGCGACTCACCAACGAGATCCTCGACGCGTCGAACGGCCTCGGCGCCGCTGTGAAGCGTCGTGAGGACACCCACAAGATGGCCGAGTCCAACCGCGCATTCGCACACTACCGCTGGTAGCAGTCGGGAGGCGTCCTCCGCAGCAGCGCTGCGGAGGCGCCGCCCACACACCACTTCACATTCACTTTCCGGAGGAACCCCGTGGCACAAGACGTGCTCACTGACCTGAAGAAGGTTCGCAACATTGGCATCATGGCGCACATTGATGCCGGTAAGACCACTACCACTGAGCGCATCCTGTTCTACACGGGCGTCAACCACAAGCTCGGTGAGACCCACGACGGTGGAGCGACCACCGACTGGATGGAGCAGGAGCAGGAGCGTGGCATCACGATCACGTCTGCCGCTGTCACCTGCTTCTGGGAAAACAACCAGATCAACATCATCGACACCCCGGGTCACGTTGACTTCACCGTCGAGGTTGAGCGCTCGCTGCGCGTCCTCGACGGAGCCGTTGCCGTCTTCGACGGCAAGGAGGGCGTCGAGCCGCAGTCTGAGACCGTGTGGCGTCAGGCTGACAAGTACGACGTTCCGCGCATCTGCTTCGTCAACAAGATGGACAAGCTCGGTGCCGACTTCTACTTCACCGTCGAGACGATCAAGAGCCGTCTCGGAGCGAAGCCGCTCGTGCTTCAGCTGCCGATCGGCGCTGAGAACGACTTCGTCGGTGTCGTCGACCTCATCGAGATGCGCGCCAAGGTGTGGCCCGGCGATGCCAAGGGAGACGTGACCATGGGCGCCAAGTTCGAGGTCCGCGACATTCCCGAGGACCTGCAGGCCAAGGCCGAGCAGTACCGTACGGAGCTGCTCGAGACCGTCGCCGAGACGAGCGACGAGCTCATGGAGAAGTACTTCGCCGGTGACGAGCTCACGATCGACGAGATCAAGGCCGCGATCCGCAAGCTCACCGTCAACAGCGAGATCTACCCGGTTCTCTGCGGCTCTGCTTTCAAGAACCGCGGTGTGCAGCCCATGCTCGACGCTGTCGTTGACTACCTCCCGTCGCCGCTTGACGTGCCAGCCATCGAGGCGCACGACCCGCGCGACGAAGACAAGGTCATTCTGCGTCACGCCGACAGCGGCGAGCCGTTCTCGGCTCTCGCATTCAAGGTTGCCGTTCACCCGTTCTTCGGTCGTCTGACCTACGTGCGCGTGTACTCGGGCAAGCTCGACAGCGGTGCACAGGTCATCAACTCGACCAAGCAGAAGAAGGAGCGCATCGGGAAGATCTTCCAGATGCACGCCAACAAGGAGAACCCTGTCGAGTCCGTGACAGCCGGCCACATCTACGCGGTCATCGGCCTCAAGGACACGACGACGGGCGACACGCTCTGCGACCCGAGCGACCAGGTCGTTCTCGAGTCGATGACGTTCCCGGAGCCGGTCATCGAGGTCGCGATCGAGCCGAAGACCAAGGCTGACCAGGAGAAGCTGTCGACAGCCATCCAGAAGCTCGCCGAAGAGGACCCGACGTTCCGCGTCGAGCTCAACGCCGAGACGGGCCAGACCGTGATCAAGGGCATGGGCGAGCTGCACCTCGACATCCTTGTCGACCGCATGAAGCGCGAGTTCCGCGTCGAGGCTAACGTGGGTAAGCCCCAGGTGGCCTTCCGCGAGACCATCCGCCGCGCCGTGGACCGTCACGACTACACCCACAAGAAGCAGACCGGTGGTTCTGGTCAGTTCGCGAAGATCCAGTTCGCGCTCGCACCGCTTGAGGTTGAGGGCGACAAGGTCTACGAGTTCGAGAACAAGGTGACCGGTGGTCGCGTTCCGCGCGAGTACATTCCGTCGGTGGATGCCGGGTTCCAGGATGCGCTTCAGGTGGGCGTGCTCGCGGGCTACCCGATGGTGGGCGTCAAGGCGACCCTGCTCGACGGTGCTGCACACGATGTCGACTCGTCGGAGATGGCGTTCAAGATCGCCGGTTCGATGGGTATGAAGGAAGCCCTCCCCAAGGCCAGCCCGGCTCTCCTCGAGCCGCTCATGGCTGTTGAGGTGCGTACTCCTGAGGAGTACATGGGTGATGTCATCGGCGACCTCAACTCGCGCCGTGGCATGATCCAGTCGATGGAAGACGCGTCGGGTGTCAAGGTGATTCGCGCCAACGTCCCCCTCTCGGAGATGTTCGGATACGTCGGTGATCTGCGGTCGAAGACCTCGGGTCGTGCCGTGTACTCGATGCAGTTCGAGACGTACGCCGAGGTCCCGAAGGCGGTTGCCGACGAGATCATCCAAAAGGCTAAGGGCGAATAGCCTGAGCCGCTGGGCGCCCGCTGTGCACACAGTGCGGCGCCCGGTCGTCACCTAGTAACATAAATACACAAATCCCCGTAGAGAATCGGTCGCAATCCAGTGCCCGCTGTATCTACACGAGAGTCCTGAGGAGGACCACAGTGGCTAAGGCCAAGTTCGAGCGGACCAAGCCGCACGTAAACATCGGAACGATCGGTCACGTCGACCACGGTAAGACGACCCTTACCGCTGCGATCTCGCACGTTCTGGCACTCAAGTTCCCGTCGGACGTCAACGTCCAGCGCGACTTCGCCAGCATCGACTCGGCTCCTGAAGAGCGCCAGCGCGGCATCACGATCAACATCTCGCACGTTGAGTACGAGACCGAGAAGCGCCACTACGCTCACGTTGACGCTCCCGGCCACGCCGACTACGTGAAGAACATGATCACCGGTGCTGCCCAGATGGACGGTGCGATCCTCGTGGTTGCCGCCACTGACGGTCCGATGGCTCAGACCCGCGAGCACGTCCTGCTCGCCAAGCAGGTCGGCGTTCCCTACCTTGTCGTGGCTCTCAACAAGTCCGACATGGTGGACGACGAGGAGATCATGGAGCTCGTCGAGCTCGAGGTTCGCGAGCTTCTCTCGAGCCAGAGCTTCGACGGCGACAACGCGCCGGTCATTCAGGTTTCGGCACTCAAGGCTCTTGAGGGCGACGCCAAGTGGGAGCAGGCGATCCTCGACCTCATGGAGGCCGTCGACAACAACGTTCCCGACCCCGTGCGCGACAAGGACAAGCCGTTCCTCATGCCGATCGAGGACGTCTTCACGATCACCGGTCGTGGAACCGTCGTCACCGGCCGCGCCGAGCGCGGTACTCTCGGCATCAACTCCGAGGTCGAGATCGTCGGAATCCGTCCGACGCAGAAGACCACGGTCACGGGTATCGAGATGTTCCACAAGCAGCTCGACGAGGCATGGGCCGGCGAGAACTGTGGTCTGCTTCTTCGCGGAACCAAGCGTGAAGACGTTGAGCGCGGTCAGGTCGTCGTGAAGCCTGGTTCGGTTACGCCGCACACCAACTTCGAGGGCACCGCCTACATCCTCTCGAAGGACGAGGGTGGCCGTCACAACCCGTTCTACACGAACTACCGCCCGCAGTTCTACTTCCGCACCACCGACGTCACCGGCGTCATCTCGCTGCCCGAGGGCACCGAGATGGTCATGCCCGGCGACACGACGGACATGTCGGTCGAGCTGATTCAGCCGATCGCTATGGAAGAGGGCCTCGGGTTCGCTATCCGTGAGGGTGGCCGCACCGTTGGTGCCGGTACCGTCACCAAGATCAACAAGTAGTCTTCGCGACTTCAGATCTCACAAAGGGGTCGGGCCTTCGGGTCCGGCCCCTTTTTCGATGGGTTCACGCCCTTGTCACGTCGTCATCGGATCGTCAGAATGGTCACGAGACCGCCGTCGATATACAGGAGGGAATCATGGGACTCTTCGACAAAGGCAAGGAACTGTTCGAGCAGAACAAGGACAAGATCGACGAAGCGCTCCACTCGGAGAAGGCGGAGGGCATGAGCGATCAGATTCTCGATAAGGCCGCAGACGGCGCGGACAACCTGACCGGCGGAAAATACTCAGACAAGATCGACGGCGCACGGGATGCTGCCGACAAGAAGCTCGGCGACGAATAGCGTCTGTATCACAAAGCGATGATCCTGCGGAGGGCTCGGTTTTTCGGGTCCTCCGCATTCCGTTGCGGTCGCCAGCCGCGACTCTGCTGTGAATGTGAGGCGAGGTGCGCCAGCGCGACACGCCCGGGTTGCAGAATGCCCAGATATCTGGCAAACTCATCTAGTTCAGTATTTCGGACGCGCCCTGTGGCGTGCCTTTCCGGATCACTGCCAGGCAGTGCATAGACCACCGAGATGTCTAGGCCGCGGGCAGCAGAACGCCGACTTAATCACTCAAACAATTCCGCTGAGTATTCGTGTGCCCTGAAGCGGGCGGATCTCGTGGAGAGTGATGAAGCTTGACAGAAGAACAGTGGTACGCGAAGAAGTGCCCGTGTCAGAGGGGAAACCCGCTGGCACACAGTAGAGAGCGTCCAATGCGAGCAATTCGTAAGACGCACGACAGAGAGTGAGTCACAGATGGCGGGACAGAAGATCCGCATTCGACTTAAGTCGTATGACCACGAGGTCATCGACACCTCGGCGCGCAAGATCGTCGACACAGTCACCCGTGCGGGTGCGCAGGTCGTCGGCCCCGTGCCGCTTCCGACAGAGAAGAACGTGGTGTGTGTCATTCGCTCACCCCACAAGTACAAGGACAGCCGCGAGCACTTCGAGATGCGTACCCACAAGCGGTTGATCGACATCGTCGACCCGACTCCGAAGGCCGTTGACTCGCTGATGCGACTCGACCTGCCGGCCGACGTCAACATCGAGATCAAGCTCTAAGGGAAGTCATGGCTACGCAGAACAAGACCAGCAAGGGTCTGCTCGGCAAGAAGCTGGGCATGACTCAGGTGTGGGACGACGAAGGCAAGGTCGTTCCCGTCACCGTTATCGAGATCACCCCGAACGTGGTTACCCAGGTTCGCACCCCCGAGGTCGACGGCTACAACGCCGTGCAGATCGCCGCAGGCGAGATCGACCCGCGCAAGGTGGACCAGCCCTCCGCCGGGCACTTCAAGAGCGCCGGTGTCACTCCCCGCCGTCACCTCACCGAGGTCCGCACGGATGACGCTGCTGACTACTCACTCGGTCAGGAGCTCACCATCGACGGCGTGTTCGAGGCCGGCCAGAAGGTCGACGTCGTCGGCACGTCAAAGGGTAAGGGCTTCGCCGGTGTCATGAAGCGCCACAACTTCCAGGGCGTCTCCGCGTCGCACGGTGCTCACCGCAACCACCGCAAGCCGGGCTCCATCGGTGCGTCGGCCACTCCCGGTCGCGTCTTCAAGGGCCAGCGCATGGCTGGCCGCATGGGCGGCGACCGTGTGACTGTCCTCAACCTCCGCGTGCACGCCATCGACGTGGAAAAGGGCCTCATGCTCGTCAAGGGCGCCGTTCCCGGTCCCCGTGGCCGCATCGTTTTCGTCCGCAACGCAGTGAAGGGAGCGTAGTTCAATGGCTACCTCGCTCGACGTTATCGACGCCAAGGGCAAGAAGGCCGGTTCGGTCGACCTTCCCGCAGAGGTGTTCGACGTTCAGACCAATGTTCCGCTGATCCACCAGGTCGTTGTAGCCCAGCAGGCTGCGGCGCGTCAGGGAACCCACAAGACCAAGGGCCGCGGTGAGGTCTCCGGCTCCGGCAGCAAGCCCTTCAAGCAGAAGGGCACGGGTCGTGCACGTCAGGGCTCGATCCGCATGCCGCAGCACACCGGTGGTGGCATCGTTCACGGCCCGACGCCGCGTGACTACTCGCAGCGCACTCCCAAGAAGATGATTCAGGCAGCGCTCCGCGGATCGCTCTCGGATCGCGCTCGCGGTGGACGCCTCCACGCTGTCGAGACCTTCGCGGTCTCGGAGGAGCGCCCCACCAAGAACGCTGCTGAGTTCCTCGCGAAGCTCGCCGAGTCCAAGAACATCCTCGCGGTCATCGAGCGCAGCGACGAGGCGAGCCTGCTCGCCCTGCGCAACATCCCGACGGTGCACGTGCTCTCGTACGACCAGCTCAACGCTTACGACGTGCTCGTCTCTGACGACATCGTCTTCACGAAGGCTGCACTCGAGGGCTTCATCGCTGGCCCCGCAAAGGGCAAGTCAGTCACGGCGAGTGCAAGCTCTGCTGAAGCAACTGAGGAGGTCTCGGCATGAGCCAGACAATCAAGGACCCCCGCGAAATCATCATCGCGCCGGTCGTTTCCGAGAAGAGCTACGGTCTGATCGACGAGGGCAAGTACACCTTCATCGTCGACGACCGCGCGAACAAGACTGAGATCAAGTTCGCGATCGAGAAGATCTTCAGCGTCAAGGTTGCTTCAGTCAACACCCTGAACCGCCAGGGCAAGACTCGCCGCACCCGCTTCGGCATCGGCAAGCGCAAGGACACCAAGCGCGCCATCGTCACGCTGAAGTCCGGTTCCATCGACATCTTCACGGCTGTCGGCTAGGAGTACAGGAATAAACAATGGCTATTCGTAAGTACAAGCCCACGACCCCGGGTCGGCGCGGTTCAAGCGTTTCCGACTTCGCCGAGGTCACGCGCACGACTCCTGAGAAGTCGCTCCTCCGCCCTCTGTCGAAGACCGGTGGCCGCAACAACCAGGGTCGCATCACCACCCGTCACATCGGTGGCGGCCACAAGCGTCAGTACCGCGTCATCGACTTCCGTCGCAACGACAAGGACGGCGTGAACGCCAAGGTCGCTCACATCGAGTACGACCCGAACCGCACGGCGCACATCGCGCTGCTGCACTTCGTCGACGGCACGAAGCGCTACATCCTCGCGCCGCAGCGCCTCAAGCAGGGCGACGTCGTGGAGTCGGGTGCCGGCGCGGACATCAAGCCCGGAAACAACCTGCCGCTGCGCAACATCCCGACAGGTACCGTCGTGCACGCGATCGAGCTCAAGCCCGGCGGGGGAGCGAAGCTCGCTCGCTCGGCCGGTGCATCAGTGCGACTCGTCGCCAAGGACGGCCCCTACGCTCAGCTGCGTCTGCCTTCGGGCGAGATCCGCAACGTCGACGCACGCTGCCGCGCAACGATCGGAGAGGTCGGCAACGCCGAGCAGACGAACATCAACTGGGGCAAGGCAGGACGCAGCCGCTGGAAGGGCGTTCGCCCGACAGTGCGCGGTGTTGTCATGAACCCGGTCGACCACCCGCACGGTGGTGGTGAGGGCAAGACCTCCGGTGGACGCCACCCTGTCAGCCCGTGGGGCCAGAAGGAAGGCCGCACTCGTCACCCCAACAAGGAAAGCGACAAGCTCATCGTTCGTCGTCGGCCCACCTCGAAGAAGCGCAAGTAGGAGTTGTAGAAGATGCCACGCAGTCTCAAGAAGGGCCCCTTCGTTGACGAACACCTGCTCCGCAAGGTGACCGTCGCGAACGAGGCCAAGAACAAGAACGTCATCAAGACCTGGTCGCGCCGTTCGATGATCGTGCCGGCGATGCTCGGTCACACCATCGCGGTGCACGACGGTCGCAAGCACATCCCGGTGTTCGTCACCGAGAGCATGGTCGGACACAAGCTCGGTGAGTTTGCTCCGACTCGCACCTTCCGCGGTCACGTGAAGGACGACAAGAAGGGCCGTCGCCGCTGACGCGGTGACGTGAAGGAGGAGAAGAAATGGTGGAGTCGATCGCCCGCGTGCGACACATCCGCGTAACCCCCATGAAGGCCCGCCGCGTTGTCAACATGATCCGCGGCAAGCAGGCGCAGGAGGCACTTGCCATCCTGAAGTTCGCCCCGCAGGGTGCTTCTGAGCCCGTCTACAAGCTGGTCGCCTCGGCCATCGCCAACGCTCGCGTGAAGGCGGATGCCGAGAACAGCTTCCTCGACGAGCAGGACCTGTACATCACCAAGGCATTCGTTGACGAGGGTGCGACCCTCAAGCGGTTCCAGCCGCGCGCCCAGGGCCGCGCCTACCGCATCAACAAGCGCACCAGCCACATCACGGTCGTCCTTTCGACGCCCGACGAGGTCGGCGCAGCCACGGCAACAAAGAAGGCGAGCAAGTAATGGGCCAGAAAATCAACCCGTACGGCTTCCGTCTTGGTATCACCACCGACCACGTGTCGCGCTGGTTCGCTGACAGCACCAAGCCGGGACAGCGTTACAGCGACTACGTCGCCGAGGACGTCAAGATCCGCAAGCTGCTGACCACCTCGCTTGACCGCGCAGGCGTGTCGCGCATCGAGATCGAGCGCACCCGTGACCGTGTTCGTGTGGACATCCACACGGCTCGCCCGGGAATCGTGATCGGTCGCCGCGGCGCCGAGGCAGAGCGCATTCGCGGTGAGCTCGAGAAGCTCACAGGCAAGCAGATCCAGCTGAACATTCTCGAGGTGAAGAACCCCGAGGCCGACGCTCAGCTCGTGGCACAGGGCATCGCCGAGCAGCTTTCCGCACGCGTGGCCTTCCGCCGCGCAATGCGCAAGGGTCTGCAGGGTGCACAGCGCGCCGGTGCGAAGGGCGTTCGCATTCAGGTGTCCGGCCGCCTCGGCGGTGCTGAGATGAGCCGTTCCGAGTTCTACCGTGAGGGCCGCGTTCCGCTGCACACCCTCCGCGCGAACATCGACTACGGCTTCTACGAGGCCCGTACGACCTTCGGCCGCATCGGCGTGAAGGTCTGGATCTACAAGGGTGACGTCACCAACAAGGAACTTGCTCGCGAGCAGGCCAACTCGAAGCCGAGCCGTGAGCGCAACGACCGTCCGCGCCGTCAGCCCCGCGAGGCTCAGGCCCCGGTCGCAGAAGGAGCCAGTGCTTAATCATGTTGATTCCCCGCAGAGTTAAGTTCCGCAAGCAGCACCGACCGGTTCGCACCGGTCAGGCTACGGGCGGCACCAAGGTCAGCTTCGGTGAGTTCGGCATCCAGGCCCTCACTCCCGCGTACGTGACCAACCGTCAGATCGAGGCAGCTCGTATCGCGATGACCCGTCACATCAAGCGTGGCGGAAAGGTGTGGATCAACATCTACCCTGACCGTCCGCTCACCAAGAAGCCGGCTGAAACCCGCATGGGTTCCGGTAAGGGCTCGCCCGAGTGGTGGGTCGCAAACGTCAAGCCCGGACGCGTGCTGTTCGAGGTTGCGGGTGTCGACGAGACGCTCGCCCGCGAAGCACTCACCCGTGCAATTCACAAGCTGCCCCTCAAGGCACGCATCATCAAGCGCGAGGAGGGCGACGCGTAATGGCGATCGGTTCCAAGGAGCTCACGCCCGCTGAGCTCGACACATTCGAAGACGAGCGTCTGACTGACGAGCTGCGCAAGGCGAAGGAAGAACTGTTCAACCTTCGCTTCCAGGCAGCAACGGGACAGCTCGAGACCCACGGGCGCCTGCGCGCTGTCAAGCGCGACATCGCCCGCATCTACACGGTCATCCGTGAGCGCGAGCTCGGCATCCGGGCAACCCCGGCACCTGTCGAGGCTCCCGCAAAGGAGACCCGCAAGAGCAAGAAGGCCAAGGCAGCCGAAGAGGCAGCCGCGGCTGACGAGACGAAGGAGGCCTAGACATGGCTGAGACTGCAAAAGCAGCATCCGAGGCCGCGTCAGGCGCTCCTGTTCGCGGCTACCGCAAGACGCTTCGCGGCTACGTCGTCAGCGACAAGATGGAGAAGACCATCGTCGTCGAGGTCGAGGACCGCGTGAAGCACCCGCTGTATGGCAAGGTCATTCGCCGCAGCTCCAAGGTCAAGGCGCATGATGAGCAGGGGCAGGCCGGCATCGGCGACCTCGTCGTCATCGACGAGACCCGTCCGCTGAGCGCCACCAAGCGGTGGCGTCTGGTCGAGATCGTCGAGAAGGCCAAGTAAGCCTTTCGGCTTGCTGTGAGAAGGAGTAAGGAATGATTCAGCAGGAATCACGGCTCAAGGTCGCCGACAACAGCGGCGCCAAGGAGCTCCTCACGATTCGCGTGCTCGGCGGTTCTGGCCGTCACTACGCGGGCCTCGGTGACACCATCGTCGCCACAGTGAAGGATGCCATCCCCGGCGGAAATGTGAAGCGCGGCGATGTGGTCAAGGCCGTCATCGTTCGCACGAAGAAGCAGACCCGTCGTCAGGACGGCTCGTACATCAAGTTCGATGAGAACGCCGCAGTGATCTTGAAGAATGACGGTGAACCCCGCGGTACCCGTATCTTCGGGCCGGTCGGTCGCGAGCTTCGCGACAAGCGGTTCATGAAGATCGTCTCGCTGGCGCCGGAGGTTATCTAGTCATGGGTGCAAAGATCAAGAAGGGTGACCTGGTCCAGGTCATCAGCGGACCGACCGAGGAGCGCGGTGGATACCGTGGCAAGCAGGGTCGCGTCATCGAGGTGCTCGTTGAGAAGAACCGCGTGATCGTCGAGGGCGTCAACTACGTCACCAAGCACGTTCGCCAGGGCCAGACCCAGCGCGGCACCAAGACCGGCGGCCTCGAGACTCACGAGGCGCCGATCCACATCTCGAACGTTGCGCTCGTCGACCCCGACAGCAAGAAGCCGGTCAAGGTCGGCTTCCGCAACGAAGAAGTCGTCAAGGACGGCGTCGCCAAGACGGTGCGCGTTCGCTACGACAAGAAGTCTGGTAAGGACCTGAAGTAATGACTGACACCGCAACTGCTGCGCCCGCTGGCAAAATCCAGCCGCGCCTGAAGCAGAAGTACAAGACGGAGATCGTTCCCGCGCTCAAGGAGCAGTTCGGGTTCTCGAACGTTCATCAGGTCCCCGGACTCGTGAAGATCGTCGTGAACACGGGCGTGGGCGACGCTGCTCGTGACAGCAAGGTCATCGACGGCGCGATCGCCGACCTGACCAAGATCACGGGACAGAAGCCGCAGGTCACGAAGGCTCGCAAGTCCATCGCGCAGTTCAAGCTGCGTGAAGGACAGGCCATCGGCGCGCACACCACGCTGCGCGGCGACCGTGCCTGGGAGTTCCTCGACCGGCTTCTCTCGCTTGCGCTTCCGCGTATCCGCGACTTCCGCGGGCTCAGCGACCGTCAGTTCGACGGCAACGGAAACTACACATTCGGCCTGACCGAGCAGTCCGTGTTCCACGAGATTGACCAGGACAGGATCGATCGCGTCCGCGGTTTCGACATCACCGTCGTCACCACGGCGAAGAACGACGACGAGGGTCGCGCGCTGCTCAAGGCGCTCGGCTTCCCGTTCAAGTCGAAAGACGCCGCGTAACCAGCGGCGCTGCGGGGCCGGCAGCTGCCGGCCCCGTTCACACCACAGGTCGGCATTCGTGTAACGGGTGTGCGAAACCTGGTGAACAAAGGAAATAACACATGACAATGACAGATCCGGTCGCAGACATGCTGACCAGACTGCGCAACGCCAACACGGCGCACCACGATTCCGTGTCGATGCCGCACTCGAAGCTGAAGGGCCGCATCGCGGAGATCCTCGCGAGCGAGGGCTTCATCACCGGCTGGGACGTCGCAGACGCTCGCGTCGGCAAGACGCTCACGCTTGACCTGAAGTTCGGTCCGGACCGCGAGCCCTCGATCGTCGGCATCAAGCGCGTCTCGAAGCCCGGGCTTCGCGTGTACGCCAAGTCGACAGAGCTCCCCAAGGTGCTCGGCGGGCTCGGCGTCGCCATCCTGTCCACCTCCTCCGGTCTTCTGACGGACCGAGAGGCCGAGAAGAAGGGCGTCGGCGGGGAAGTCCTCGCTTACGTGTGGTAACGCGCTATGTCACGAATTGGAAAGCTTCCCATTGACATCCCCGCTGGGGTCGATGTCACTATCAACGGCCAGTCCGTCACGGTCAAGGGACCGAAGGGTGAACTGAGCCTCACCGTCGCCGAGCCCATCGTGGCGAAGGTCGACGACGGCCAGATCGTCGTGAGCCGTCCGGACGAGGAGCGCGAGTCGCGCTCGCTGCACGGACTGACGCGCACGCTCATCAACAACAACATCATCGGCGTCACGACCGGGTACAGCAAGGGCCTCGAGGTCGTCGGAACCGGTTACCGCGTGCAGCAGAAGGGGTCGAACGTCGAGTTCGCTCTCGGCTTCTCGCACCCGGTTGTCGTTGAGCCGCCTGCGGGCATCACGTTCACCGTCGAGGGCAACAACAAGCTCACGGTCTCCGGGATCGACAAGCAGGCTGTCGGCGAGACCGCCGCCAACATTCGCAAGATTCGCAGGCCTGAGCCGTACAAGGGCAAGGGTGTGCGTTACGCAGGCGAGGTCATTCGCCGCAAGGCCGGAAAGGCTGGTAAGTAAGCATGGCTGTCAAGACCAAGTCGTCAGCCCGCAACCGTCGTCACGCGCGCCTTCGCAAGAAGGTCGTGGGGACTGCGTCGCGTCCGCGCCTCGTCGTCACCCGCTCGTCGCGCCACGTGTTCGTGCAGGTCGTAGACGACTCCAAGGGCCACACACTCGTGTCGGCATCCACTCTCGAGACCGATCTGCGCTCGCTCTCCGCTGACAAGTCGGAGAAGGCGAAGAAGGTCGGCGAGCTTGTCGCCTCGCGCGCCAAGGACGCTGGAATCGAGTCCGTTGTATTTGACCGTGGTGGAAACCGCTACGCAGGACGCGTTGCGGCGATCGCCGAAGGGGCTCGAGAGGGTGGGCTGAACCTGTGAGCGAAGCAAAGAAGGAGCAGGACATGGCTACAGACCAGACTGCTGAGAAGCCGGTCGAGACCGCAGCCGGTTCCGAGCCGCGCGCGGAAGAGGCGCGCGGCGGCGGACGCCGTGGCGGACGCGACCGCAACCAGGGCCGTGACCGCGGCGGACGTGACCGTTCGGGCCGCGACGACAAGAACCAGTTCCTCGAGCGCGTCGTCACCATCAACCGCGTGTCGAAGGTCGTGAAGGGCGGTCGTCGCTTCAGCTTCACCGCTCTCGTCGTCGTCGGCGACGGAAACGGCGTCGTCGGAGTCGGCTACGGCAAGGCACGCGAGGTTCCGCTCGCGATCTCCAAGGGCGTCGAGGAAGCGAAGAAGAACTTCTTCCGCGTTCCCCGCATCGGCCAGTCGATTCCTCACCCCGTGCAGGGCGAGGAAGCGGCAGGCGTCGTGCTTCTGCGCCCCGCCGCTGCCGGTACCGGTGTTATCGCCGGTGGTCCCGTGCGCGCCGTGCTCGAGTGCGCCGGAATCCACGACGTGCTCAGCAAGTCGCTCGGCTCGTCGAACACCATCAACATCGTGCACGCAACTGTCACCGCGCTCAAGCAGCTCGAGGAGCCTCGCTCCGTCGCAGCTCGCCGCGGCAAGGAGTATGACGAGGTCGCCCCGGCCAAGTTGCTGCAGATTGAGGCGCGGGCCGCTGAGGCCGCAGCCGCGGCAAAGGTAGGTGCGTAATGGCCGCACAGCTGAAGGTCACGCAGATCAAGTCCAAAATTAGTGAGAAGCAGAACCAGCGCGACACTCTTCGCAGCCTGGGACTCAAGCGCATCGGCGATGTCGTGGTCCGCGAGGACACGCCGCAGAACCGTGGCTACGTCAACACTGTTTCCCACCTCGTAAAGGTTGAGGAGATCGACTAATGGCTGACGAGAAGAAGGACGTCACCACGGAGAAGGCCGCTCCCGCCGAGAAGGCAGCAAAGGCTCCGGCCAAGAAGGCTCCGGCTAAGAAGGCCGCTGCCAAGGCCGAGGAGACCAGCTCTCCTGCGCTGAAGGTGCACCACCTCCGCCCGGCTCCCGGTGCCAAGACCGATCGCACGCGCGTCGGCCGTGGTGAGGGTTCGAAGGGTAAGACCGCTGGTCGCGGAACCAAGGGAACGAAGGCTCGCTACCAGGTTCGCCCCGGCTTCGAAGGCGGGCAGCTTCCGGCGCACATGCGTACGCCGAAGCTGCGCGGGTTCAAGAACCCGTTCCGCGTCGAGTACCAGGTCGTGAACCTTGAGCGTCTTGCCGAGCTCTACCCGAAGGGCGGCGACGTCACCGTCGACGACCTCGTGGCCAAGGGCGCCGTTCGCAAGAACGAGAAGGTCAAGGTCCTCGGAAACGGCGAGATCTCGGTGAAGCTGAACGTCGAGGTCGACAAGGTCTCGGGCTCAGCGGAGCAGAAGATCGTCGCCGCCGGCGGTTCGGTCAAGTAAGTCACAACCGGTTGTGCGACTCGCCATCAGCGTGAATCGTGCCTTCGATTGTTCGTCGGGCCCAGTAATCGGCTAGATTCGATTGCTGGGCCCTTCGATTTCGGAAGGCTCTTTGTAGGCATGGCGAGCCGGACTGGCCGGCTCAACCCAGGAGGCCCTTGTTGTTTAGCGCTATTGCGCGGATCTTCCGCACCCCGGACCTGCGCCGGAAGATCGGCTTCACCCTCGGCATCATCGCCCTGTATCGACTTGGATCGTTCATTCCGACGCCCTTCGTCGATTTCGGCAACGTCCAGAAATGTCTGGCGCAGAACCAGGGCACAAGCGGCCTGTATGAGCTCGTCAACCTGTTTTCGGGTGGAGCACTTCTGCAGCTGTCGATCTTCGCCCTCGGCATCATGCCGTACATCACGGCCTCGATCATCACTCAGCTCCTGCGCGTCGTCATTCCGCACTTCGAGACGCTGCACAAGGAAGGCCAGGCCGGCCAGAGCAAGCTGACGCAGTACACGCGCTACCTCACGATCTTCCTCGGCATCCTGCAGTCGACGACGCTGATCACTGTCGCACGAAGCGGTGCGCTGTTCGGTACGAACTCGGGCCCCGAGTGCAGCTCGCTCATCACGGACGACACCTGGTACGCGGTTCTTCTCATGGTGCTCACCATGACCGCGGGCACCGGTCTCATCATGTGGATGGGTGAGCTCATCACCGAGCGCGGCATCGGCAACGGAATGTCTCTGCTGATCTTCACCTCGATCGCCGCAACGTTCCCCAGCTCGCTGTGGGCCATCGCGGAGTCACACGGATTCGAGATGTTCCTTCTCGTGCTCGCGATCGGCTGCGTCGTGGTTGTCGCGGTGGTCTTCGTCGAGCAGTCACAGCGCCGTGTGCCCGTGCAATACGCCAAGCGCATGGTCGGACGCCGCACGTACGGCGGAAACAGCACGTACATTCCGATCAAGGTCAACATGGCCGGCGTGATCCCGATCATCTTCGCATCGTCGCTGTTGTACCTGCCCGCGCTCATCGCCCAGTTCAACCAGCCCGCCGCAGGCGAGCAGCCCGCTGCATGGGTCACGTGGATCACGACGTACCTGACGAACGGCGACCACCCGCTGTATATGGCGATCTACTTCCTGCTCATCATCGGATTCACGTACTTCTACGTGGCGATCACCTTCAACCCGGAGGAAGTCGCCGACAACATGAAGAAGTACGGCGGATTCATTCCCGGCATCCGCGCGGGGCGCCCGACCGCAGAGTACCTGGACTACGTGCTCACGCGTGTGACGCTGCCCGGGTCCCTCTACCTCGGTTTGATCGCCCTGATTCCGCTGATCGCGCTCGCGACGGTCGGAGCGAACCAGAACTTCCCGTTCGGCGGCGCCTCCATCTTGATCATCGTCGGTGTTGGTCTTGAGACGGTCAAGCAGATCGATTCGCAGCTCCAGCAGCGTCACTACGAAGGGTTGCTTCGATGACGACGGAAGCCACGAAGACGGACGTTCGACTGCTGATCGTCGGCCCTCCCGGCGCGGGCAAGGGCACGCAGGCCAGCGTGATCGCCGAGGCGTACGGCATTCCGGCGATCTCGACGGGCGACATCTTTCGGCAGAACATCGCCGACGGCACGGAGCTTGGAAAGAAAGTCGACGAGATCGTCTCGAGCGGAGGATACGTTCCCGACTCGCTGACCAACGAGATCGTGGCCGACCGTCTGCAGCAGCCGGACGCCGCGCAGGGCTTTCTGCTCGACGGCTACCCGCGCACCGAAGAGCAGGTTGCCGAGCTCGACCGCATTCTGGCAGCATCCGGAAACTCTCTCGACGCCGTGGTGCAGCTGACGGCCGATCGCGACGAGGTTGTGAAGCGCCTGCTGATCCGCGCCGAGGAGCAGGGCCGCTCCGACGACACCGAGGACGTCATTCGACACAGGCAGGACGTCTATCACGAGCAGACCGAGCCCGTCATCGCGGTGTATGAGAGTCGAGGGCTCGTCGTGAGCGTCGATGGCCTGGGCACGATCGACGCGGTCAGCGAGCGCGTGCTGCGCGCCCTGGCCGAACGCGGCCTGGCAGCATCCGCCTGATGGGTCTGTTTCGACGCTCGCTGTACAAGTCTCCTGCTCAGCTGAGGCTGATGCGTGAGCCGGGTCTTCTGACCGCGCGAGCCCTCGCTGCGGCGTGCGCGGCTGTGAAACCCGGCGTCACGACGGGGGCGCTCGATCGCATTGCCGAGGGCGTCATCGTCGCAGGCGGGGGAAAGCCCAACTTCAAGATGGAGCCCGGCTACCACCACACGCTTTGCGTCTCGGTCAATGACCAGGTCGTGCACGGCATTCCCGGAAACCGGGT
Organism: Paramicrobacterium agarici; assembly: GCF_002563955.1. NCBI lineage: Bacteria > Bacillati > Actinomycetota > Actinomycetes > Micrococcales > Microbacteriaceae > Paramicrobacterium > Paramicrobacterium agarici. The sequence goes on along the minus strand of NZ_PDJE01000001.1, from coordinate 3,166,810 downwards.
GATCGAGGCCGGGGACATCGTTTCGATCGACTGCGGCGCCGACGTCGGCGGCTGGAACGGCGACTCCGCGGCGAGCGTCGTCGTTCCTGACACCGTGCGCCCGGACGTTCAGAGCGCTGGTGAGCGGTTATCCCGGGCAACGGAGGGCGCCATGTGGGCCGGCATCGCGCGCCTGGCCACGGCGACGCACCTCAACGAGGTCGGCGACGCCGTGCAGAGCTTCGTCGAGGCGAACCCCGACGAGTTCGGCGACCAGTACGGAATTATCGAGGACTACATCGGGCACGGCATCGGGCGTTCGATGCACGAGGAGCCGCCGGTGTTCAACTATCGCGTACCGATGCAGGGCCCCGCCGTGAAGCCGGGGCTTGTCGTCGCCATCGAGCCGATGGTCGTCGGAGGATCGCCGGATACCGTCGTGGACAACGATGAGTGGACAGTTCTGACCGTTGACGGGGACATCGCCGCTCACTGGGAGCACAGCGTCGCCGTGCACGACGACGGCATCTGGGTGCTCACGGCCGAAGACGGCGGAGCCGCGGGTCTCGCGCCCTTCGGCGTCACACCAACGCCCATCGCCTGAGCGGCGGCGCGATATCGTCGGATCATGAGCGTCGTGTTCGTGATCACCCCGCATGACCGGTCAGCGCCTGCCCCTGACTTCGATGCGCTTCTGACCCGCGTCGACCCGAATGACGCGGTTCTCAGCGTCTTCGACGCGGGCGTCGCGCGCGGCGACGGCGTCTTCGAGACGATCGGCGTGAACGCCGGCAGCGCGCGCAAACCCCGATCGCACCTCGACAGGCTCGCAGCATCCGCTCGCATCATGGATCTGCCCGAGCCCGACGCCGAGCAGTGGATGCACGCGATCGAACGCGTCGCCGGGCTGCTCGACCCCGCCCGCGGGGGCGTGATCCGGCTCGTCATGACGCGGGGCACTGGTGACGGGCGACCGACGTGCTGGATCACGGGAGAGGAGACCCCGCCCGAGGTGCGCGAGCGCGAGCATGGGGTGCGTGTCGTGCTGCTCGACCGGGGCTGGCCCATCGACATCGCAGAGAGAGCTCCATGGATGCTGGCCGGCGCGAAGACGCTCTCGTACGCGCCGAACATGGCGGCGCTGCGCGAGGCGCGGCGCCGCGGCGCCGACGACGTCGTCTTCACGTCGCTCGAGGGCTACGCGCTCGAGGGACCGACGTCGTCGCTCATCGTCCGTACGGGAACGATGCTCGTGACGCCGACGTCTGGCGATGGCAACCTGCCGGGCACGACGCAGCGCGAGCTTTTCGGCTGGGCCGAGCAGAACGGTTTCAGCACGCAGTCACGTCGAGTGCGCGCCGACGAGGTGCGGCAGGCCGACGCGGCATGGCTGGCGTCGAGCGTGCGGCTCGTCGTGCCCATCATAGCGATCGACGACCGGACGATGCAGGTCGACGAGGGACTCACGCGGCGCATGAACGAGCATCTGCTGGCGCTCGGCTGAGTCAGCTGTCCATGGTGCGCACGAGTTCGTCGATGAATGACCCGAATGTGCGTCCACCGCGAATGATGCTCGCGACGTCGTCGCGCTCGGAGAACACTTCGACGAACTGATCGAAGACCTCTTGAAACTGCGCGCGGCCGTCGGCGCTGAACGCGATGAGCGCGACGACATTGACGCGTCCGTCGCCCCACGGCATGCTGCGCTCGTTCACGGCGATCGCGATTGACGTGCGGCTCGCCGTCATCTCCATGGCGTGCGGCACCGCGAGTGTGTCGGTGAACGCCGTCGACGACATGCGCTCCCGCTCGATCGCGGCATCGATGTACCGTTCGTCGATCACGTCGAGTTGCAGCATCCGCTCACCGAGCAGCCGGATCATCGCCTCTTCGCCCTCCACATCGACGTCGCGAAGAAACAGGCGCTCGTCGAGATATCGCAGCAGCTGATCGCGAATCGCCGCACGCCGGACCTGCCGCCGTACGCGGCTCAGCGCCACGCGCACCCGGTCGACGTCTGCCGGACTGAGGAACGGCTGAATGCGCACGATGTTCTCGGCGGGAACGGGCGGCTCGATCGTCGTGAGCACGAGATCGGCGTCGAGATGGTCCCACGGCACGTCGGTGCGCGTGACGACCCGGGTGACGGTGAGCGCGTCACCGAGCGCCTGCACGACACGGTCGGCGAGCATCGCCTGAAGGTCGTAGTAGTTCGGGCACACGACAATGCACGTCGCCGCATCGTCGCGCCGCGTCTGCTGCTGAAGGTGCGCTCCGATGTGCATGGCGATGTACGCGATCTCGTCGTCATTCACGTCGATGCCACGGGCATCGTGCAGCCCGCTCGCGATGAACACGGCGAGCTCGTAGATCATGGGGTACGCCGTCTTTATCGACTTGGTCAGCGGATTGCGCGAGTACGTCTGATCTTCTGCACGCTCCAGCAGGTTGCTGACGTGCACCGTGAGCCGGGTCAGAAAGTCCACGTCGGTGAGGTCGACGAGGTACTCGTCGCCTGCCCGCTCCGCGATCGCCCGCACGGTCGCGAATTCGTCCGGCGTGAAATACTCCGAGGGCGCGACGGTGTCGGCATCGGGCCGCGGAGCGACGGCGCGGGTCGAGAGCAGGTAGGCAATGTAGCCGATATCTGACTCACCGAGAGGCTCGGCGAAGTGCGTGCGAGCCAGATCGCGCACAATGCCGCGCAGTTCGGTGTCGGCGCCTGTCGCGCGCCCCTCCGTTTCGACAGGAGTCCCCTTGCCCGCACGGTCAGCCGCGATCGCGATGTGCAGCAGGACGTTGTCCATGCCGTAGTCGTTGATGTAGTAGCCGCTGGACTGCAGGGCGTCGATGAGATCGGTCTTGAACGAGCCGAGGCTCTCCGACTCGAACTCTCGCTGGATCGCGTCGAGCTGTGCCATGCCGTGCGTGGTCTCGTCGCGGAACAGGCGTGAGAGCAGACGCCGTCTGGCCAGCTCCGAGCCGTGCAGCGTGACTCGGCTGCCCGTGCGCTTGAGCGTCAGTCTCGTGTCGGTGAGCAGGGCGCGCAGCCGCGACAGATCGGTTTCGAGCGTGGAATCGCTGATGAACAGCGCGCTCGCCGTCTCGAACACGTCGAGACCCTCGGCATCGTCGATGAGCAGTCGCACGAGGCGGTGCAGCCGCTCTCGCGGGGTTCCGTCGGCTCCGGAGCCGTCACCCGTCGCGAGATACGCCGCATAGGCGTCACGATTTAGACGGTACCCTTCAGGCCCGGACTCAATCACGGGCAGGGAACCGGCCTTCGACTTGACCCGTGCGATATAGGTGCGGATGCTGCGTGCAGAGACGCCGAGCGCATCGGCGAGCTCTCCCGCCGTCTGCCACCCACTCGAGCGCACGAGCTGCTCAAGCAGCTGACTGTGTCGATCGGCGCTCACGGTTCTCCTTCGGCATCGCTGATACGAGTCAACCAGGCATCGTCGCGCGCGCGAAGGATTTTCGTCAATCGACACGCTTCCGCCCGGGCGGAAGAGCCTCTGCTGGCCGGGGTCACGGCGACTGGGCAGACTCGATGGCATGCGGATCATCGTTGTGTGCGGAGCGGGAGCGTCATCGACGTTCGTCGCGCTGCGCGTGCGTCGAGCCGCAGCATCCCGTGGTCTCGATGTGGCGGCTCGCGCCGTGCCCCTCGCAGACCTTGATGCCGCGCTCGCCGACGCCGATGTGCTGCTGCTCGGAGCACACCTCGCCACCGGCGCAGACGACATCGCCCGGCGTGCCGAGCAGGCGGGCGTCGCCCTCGCCGTGATGCCGGAATCGGTGTTCACGGCGCCGACGGGCGACGACGCTCTCGAGCTCGCTCTCGCGACAGCGGAGGCGAGCGCATGATCAACGAATCGTTGTGCCTCAGCGCACACTCAGACTATGGTGACAAGCACAGCCCTCAGGCGTGCGGGAGGACCACATGGTGGAACGGAACATCAGGATCGGATCGTCGCATGGGCTGCACGCTCGTCCGGCCAAGCTCTTCACACAGGCCGCGGCATCGAGCGGCGCGACCGTCACCGTCCGCAAGGGCGACAAGTCGGTCAACGCCGCGAGCATCCTCGGAGTCATCTCGCTTGGCGTCGACCACGGTGACGAGGTCACGCTCACGGTCGAGGGCGACGACGCGGAACGCATTATCGGCGAGCTCGAGGAGCTGCTCGTCACCGATCAAGACGAGGCCTGACCGCACAACGCGTGCGGCCTCGCGAGAACGAGGAGGTCGCTGATGGAGTTCACCGGAACAGGAATCGGTCAAGGAGTCGCCGTCGGGCCGACGGTGCGCATGCCCGAGCCCCTGCCAGAGCCGGACGACGTGCCCAGCACGCGCAGCGCCGCCGAGGAGGCCGAGCGCGCAAGCGCGTCGATGTCCGCCGTGGCGCGCGATCTGCAGCAGCGGGGCGAGACCGCTGGCGGAACGGCCGGCGACGTGCTCGAGGCGCAGGCGATGATGGCCGAGGACCCGTCTCTCTCGGAGCTCGTCACGCAGGCGACAGGGTCGGGTAAGACGGCCGAGCGCGCGGTCTTTGAGGCGTTTGCATCGTTCCGCGACCAGCTCGCCGCCATGGGGGGCTACCTCGGTGAGCGCGCGGCCGATCTCGACGACGTCTCGCAGCGGGTCATCGCGCACCTGCGCGGGGTTGCGGCCCCCGGCGTTCCGCAGCCCGATGAGCCGTTCGTGCTCGTCGCCCGTGACCTCGCGCCCGCCGATACCGCGCTGCTCGACCTCGACAAGGTGCTCGCGCTCGTGACGAGCGACGGTGGCCCGACTTCGCACACCGCGATCCTCGCCCGTGAGAAGTCGATCGTCGCGATCGTCGGCACGGCAGACGCACTCACGATCGGTGATGGTACGCAGGTGGTGGTGGATGCTGCAGCGGGCACCGTCACGACGGATCCGTCCGCCGAGGCCATCGCCGACGCCGAGGCCCGCATCGCGCAGCGTCGCGAAGCGGCATCCGCCCCTCTGACGCCTGGTGCCCTGGCCGATGGCACGCCCGTTCCGCTGTTGGCAAACCTCGGGTCGGGGGATGCCGCGGCCAGCGCCGTCGAACTCGGTGCTGAGGGCGTTGGGCTGTTCCGCACCGAGTTTCTGTTTCTCGACGCGGGCTCGACGGCCCCGAGCGTGGAGGAGCAGACGCAGCATTACGTTCGCGTTCTCGAGGCGTTCGCCGGCAAGAAGGTTACGGTTCGTGTTCTCGACGCCGGCGCAGACAAGCCCCTGCCGTTTCTCAACGATGCGCCAGAAGAGAACCCGGCGCTGGGTCTCCGCGGACTTCGCGCCCTGCGCGCGAGCGAGAACATTCTGCGCGATCAGCTGACCGCGCTCGCCGCCGCCGACGCGCAGACCGACGCCGACCTGTGGGTCATGGCCCCGATGGTGTCGACTCTCGAAGAGACCGAGTACTTCGTGACGCGCGCCCACGAGTTCGGGCTCAAGACCGCGGGCATCATGGTCGAGGTTCCGTCGATCGCTCTGCTCGCGAAGCCGGCCCTCGCGGCCAGCGATTTCGCGTCGATCGGCACCAACGACCTGACGCAGTACACGCTCGCAGCCGACCGGCTGCTCGGAACCGTCGCGTCGTTTCAAGACCCGTGGCACCCCGCGGTGCTCCGGCTCATCAGCGAAGTCGGCCAGGCGGGCGCCGAATCGGGCAAGCCCGTGGGCATCTGCGGCGAAGCGGCGGCCGACCCTCTGCTCGCCGTCGTGCTCGTCGGACTCGGCGCGACAACCCTCTCGATGTCACCGTCGGCGCTTGCCGACGTTCGACTGTCGCTCGCGCGGTTTGACAGCAACGCCGCGCAGCGACTCGCCAGCATCGCGCTCGACGCTCACGATGCGGCCTCAGCCAGAAGCGCTGTGACTGACGCGGCGCCTTCCCTACAGAAAGAGTGATCACAATGACGACGACGTCCAACGACACAGCCAAGAAGGGAGGAGTGCGCGTCCGCGTACAGCGGTTCGGCACCTTCCTCTCGGGCATGGTCATGCCCAACATCGGCGCGTTCATTGCGTGGGGTCTCATCACGGCGTTCTTCATCGAGACGGGATGGACTCCTGTGCCGGCCCTCGGCGGGTTCCCCGATGCCGAGGGCAACGAGTACCTCGGCCTGGTCGGACCAATGATCACGTACATGCTGCCGCTGCTGCTCGCGTACACCGGAGGCAAGATGGTGTACGACGTTCGCGGAGGCGTCGTCGGTGTCATCGCGACCATGGGCGTCATCGTCGGCAGCGACATTCCGATGTTCATCGGCGCCATGATCATGGGTCCGCTCGCGGCGTGGCTCATGAAGAAGGTCGACGCGATCTGGGACGGCAAGATCAAGGCCGGCTTCGAGATGCTCGTCAACAACTTCTCTGCGGGCATTCTGGGCGGCCTGCTCGCGCTCGCCGGGTTCTACGGAATCGCGCCGGTCGTGAGCTGGCTCAGCGGTGTTCTCGAGGGAGCCGTGAACTGGCTCGTCGGTCTGCACCTACTGCCGCTCGCGAGCATCTTCGTCGAGCCGGGCAAGGTTCTGTTTCTCAACAACGCCATCAACCACGGTGTCTTCACGCCGCTCGGCACCGAGCAGGTTCTCGAGACCGGCAAGTCGATCCTCTTCCTCATCGAGGCGAACCCGGGCCCAGGCGTCGGTATCCTTCTCGCATTCATGTTCTTCGGCGTCGGCATGTCGAAGGCCAGCGCACCGGGCGCAGCGATCATTCAGTTCTTCGGCGGAATCCACGAGATCTACTTTCCGTACGTGCTCATGAAGCCCATGATCATCATCGCGGCGATCGCGGGTGGCATGACGGGCGTGGCGATCAACGCGGCGTTCCAGACGGGGCTTCGCGCACCGGCATCCCCCGGCAGTATCATCGCGGTGCTCATTCAGACGGCGCCCGACAGCTATGTCGGCGTGATTCTCTCGGTGATCGGTGCCGCAGCGGTCTCGTTCATCATCTCGGCGGTGATTCTTCGGGCGTCGCGCAAACGCGACCTCGAGAACGAGAATGCCGGTGACCTCAGCGATGCGATCGCCAAGACCGAGGCGAACAAGGGCAAGAAGTCGACCGTGCTCGGCACGATGGGCGGTGCAACGGATGCTGCCGCAGCGGGCGACTCCGGCACGGCCACGATCACCGGCCCGATTAGCAACATCGTGTTCGCGTGCGATGCGGGAATGGGATCCAGCGCCATGGGAGCATCCGTTCTGCGCAACAAGCTCAAGAAGGCCGGCGTCAGCGACGTGAAAGTGACCAACCAGGCGATTGCAAACCTCACGGGTGACGCCGACCTCATCGTCACGCAAAATGAATTGACCGACCGGGCGAAGCAGAAATCGCCGAACTCGATTCACGTATCTGTCGACAACTTCATGAACAGCCCGAAGTACGACGAGGTCGTGCAGCGGGTGACCGAAAGCAACGCAGCCGAAGGCTCTGAGGGGGACAATCAATGAGCAGCGACATTCTCACAGTCCGCAACATCGTGGCGTCGGGGAGCGCCACCACGCGCGACGAGGCGATCGCCGAGGCGGGCCGCGTGCTCGTGGACGCAGGCGCCGTGACGCAGCGTTACGTTGACGCCATGCGCGAACGGGAGGAGACCGTCTCGACCTACATGGGCAACTATTTGGCGATTCCGCACGGCACGAACGAGGCGAAGGACGAGATCAAGGCCTCTGCGCTCTCGTTCATCCGCTATGAGAACCCCATCGACTGGGACGGCGAGGAAGTGCGCTTCGTCGTCGGCATCGCCGGGGTCGAAAACGAGCACCTGGAGATTCTGTCGAAGATCGCCATCGTCTTCTCTGAAGAAGACCAGGTGCAGCAGCTTATCGACGCCGACGACGCCGATGCACTGTACGCGGTGCTCGAGGAGGTCAACGACCAATGAAGGCGGTTCACTTCGGAGCGGGCAACATCGGTCGCGGCTTCATCGGGCTCCTGCTGCACGATGCGGGGTACGACGTTGTCTTCTCCGATGTGAACCCCGAACTCATCGCCGCGCTGCAGGCTGCGTCCAGCTATACGGTTCACGAGGTCGGCGAGGGCGGCGTCGACAGAACGGTCACCGGATTCAACGCCGTGAACTCGGCCGAAGACGAGGAGCGACTTGTCGCGGAGCTCTCGACGGCCGACATCATCACGACGGCCGTCGGACCGAACGTGCTGCGGTTCATCGCGCCGGCGATCGCGCGAGGTCTCGCAGCTCGGTCTGCCGACAGGGCGCCCGTCGCGGTCATGGCGTGCGAGAACGCCATTGGCGCGACAGACACGCTGCGCACGCACATCGAAGAGAACGCGGGAGCGGAGTGGAACCGGCTCGCCGAGCGCGCGATCTTCGCCAATACGGCCGTCGACCGCATTGTCCCGGCACAATCGGCAGACGCCGGCATCGACGTCACGGTCGAGGCATTCCACGAGTGGGTCGTCGAGCGCGGGCCCTTCGGCGGGGCGGAGCCGACGCTTCCGGGGGCGCACTTCGTCGACGATCTTGCGCCCTACATCGAACGCAAGCTCTACACCGTGAACACCGGGCATGCGACAATCGCCTACTTCGGGTTTCTGGCCGGCCACGAGAAGATCGCGGATGCTGCCGCCGATCCGACCGTCTCGGGCAAGGTGCGCAGCGCGCTCGAAGAGACATCGGCGTATCTCGTAGCCGTGCACGGGCTCGACGCTGACGAGCAGTCCGCGTACCGGGAGACGATTCTCTCGCGCTTTGCCAACGAGCACCTTCCAGACACCGTGCAGCGCGTGGGCCGCGAACCCCTGCGCAAACTCGGTCGCCACGAGCGCTTCATCGGTCCTGCCGCCGCGATCGCCGAACGCGGAAACACCCCTGACGCTCTCGTCGACGCCATCGGGGCCGCGCTGCAGTTTCACGTCGCCGACGACGCGCAGAGCCAGGAGATGGCCGAACTGCTCGAGACGCTCGAGCCGTCGGAGTTCGTGGCACAGGTGATGGGCCTTGACCCGCAGCATCCGCTCTTCGACCGTGTCTGCCGAGAGGTGGCGGCCGTGACGCGCACGCCGCGCTGACGAGAGACAGTCGGTCCACTTGCGGACGTCGTGTGCGCTGATGGTGGATCGACTGGCGAATCTGCGCTTTATCACATAAGATAATTCGTTGGTGCATTGTGCACGCCAGTGGCGTGTCTCGTCCGCACCGAAATCCAACGCACGACCAGTGCGACGAACCTGAGCGACAGTGAGGCTATGGCCAAAAAAGACGGTGTCATCGAGATCGAAGGATCTGTGATCGAGGCTCTGCCCAACGCGATGTTCCGCGTTGAGCTGACGAACGGTCACAAGGTGCTTGCCCACATTTCGGGCAAGATGCGCCAGCACTACATCCGCATCCTCCCCGAGGACCGCGTGATTGTGGAGCTGACTCCTTACGACCTGACCCGCGGCCGGATCGTCTACCGCTACAAGTAAGTCGCGCTGTAAGTAACGGTTGAACTGTGCTGCGCCGAGCGGTGCGCACGGTTCTTCACGAGGACAGCGAATCGAAGGAAGAACATGAAGGTCCACCCCAGCGTCAAGAAGGTCTGCGATCACTGCAAGGTGATCCGTCGTCACGGACGCGTCATGGTGATCTGCAAGAGCAACCCGCGCCACAAGCAGCGCCAGGGCTAGCAGACGCGGCAGCTGCCGCGCCACGACAACAGAACAGAACTGGCAGGTTCAGAAACTCGCCCGAGCTGAGGCTCAGCGGGGGACACCCAGGGGCGGAGGCCCTGGCACCGGATCTGCTCCACACCTCCACTTACTCCTAGGAGAAGCCACCATGGCACGTCTCGCCGGCGTAGACATTCCCCGCGACAAGCGCGTGGAAGTCGCACTGACGTACATCTATGGTGTCGGCCGTACCCGGGCGCTCAAGGCCCTCGCCGACACTGAAATCGACGGAAACATCCGCGTCAAGGACCTTACCGACGACCAGCTGGTCGCCCTTCGTGACTACATCGAGGGCAACTTCCAGGTCGAGGGTGATCTTCGCCGTGAGGTTGCCGCTGACATCCGCCGCAAGGTCGAGATCGGTTCTTACCAGGGCATCCGCCACCGTCGCGGGCTGCCGGTTCACGGCCAGCGCACCAAGACCAACGCGCGCACCCGCAAGGGCCCGAAGCGCACCGTCGCCGGCAAGAAGAAGGCTCGCTAGGTCGAGCCTCGCCTCAAGGATTCAGGAGATAACCAATGGCAGCACCCAAGTCGGCCGTCCGCAAGCCGCGTAGAAAAGAAAAGAAGAACGTCGTTCAGGGCCAGGCCCACATCAAGTCGACGTTCAACAATACGATCGTGTCGATCACCGACGCCTCAGGCGCTGTGATCAGCTGGGCCTCGTCAGGTGGCGTCGGCTTCAAGGGTTCGCGCAAGTCGACCCCGTTCGCCGCTCAGATGGCCGCTGAGGCCGCCGCGCGTCAGGCGCAGGAGCATGGCATGAAGAAGGTCGACGTCTTCGTCAAGGGACCGGGCTCCGGTCGCGAGACCGCGATCCGTTCGCTGCAGGCCGCTGGCCTCGAGGTCGGTTCGATCTCGGACGTCACGCCGCAGGCACACAACGGATGCCGTCCGCCGAAGCGCCGCCGCGTCTAAGCACTTCACACCCGAGATCGGGCCGGTTCACCCCGGCTCGATTCTTGGGGTTAACACAACTCAATATCCCGTCAACGCAAGTGTCATATAGCGGACACTTAGCCGAAAGGAATACATAGTGCTTATTGCACAGCGTCCATCGCTCACCGAGGAGAACATCTCGGAGTTCCGCAGCCGTTTCGTCATCGAACCGCTCGAGCCCGGCTTCGGTTACACGCTCGGAAACTCGCTTCGCCGCACGCTTCTGTCGTCGATTCCCGGAGCCGCTGTCACCAGCGTCCGCATCGACGGCGTGCTGCACGAGTTCAGCACCATTCCCGGAGTGAAGGAAGACGTCACCGAGGTCATCCTCAACGTCAAGGGACTCGTCGTCTCGAGCGAGCACGACGAGCCGATCACCGCGTACCTGCGCAAGACCGGCTCCGGTCAGGTCACGGCAGCTGACATCTCGGCGCCCGCCGGTGTCGAGGTGCACAACCCCGAGCTCGTGATCGCCACGCTGAACGAAGAGGCGAAGTTCGAGCTCGAGCTCACGATCGAGCGCGGCCGCGGCTACGTCTCGGCCACGCAGAACCGCAACGAGTTCTCCGAGGCCGGCCAGATTCCGGTCGACTCGATCTACTCGCCCGTTCTCAAGGTCACCTACCGCGTCGAGGCGACGCGTGCCGGTGAGCGCACCGACTTCGACCGCCTCGTCGTCGACGTCGAGACCAAGCAGGCCATCACGCCGCGCGACGCCATCGCTTCCGCCGGAAGCACTCTCGTCGAGCTGTTCGGCCTCGCGAAGGAGCTCAACAACCAGGCCGAGGGCATCGAGCTGGGTGCTGCTCCCGCCGAGACCGTGCTCTCGAGCGAGCTGTCGGTGCCGATCGAAGACCTCGACCTGTCGGTGCGTTCGTACAACTGCCTCAAGCGCGAGGGAATCAACACGGTTTCCGAGCTTGTCGCCCTCAGCGAGACGCAGCTCATGAACATCCGCAACTTCGGCCAGAAGTCGGTGGACGAGGTTCGTGACAAGCTCGTCGAGATGGGGCTGTCGCTCAAGGACTCGGTTCCCGGGTTCGACGGCGCGCACTTCTACTCGGGCTACGAAGACGAGAACAACTGACGGTCAGTCGTAAGACGGTCCGAGATTAATCTGGAGAAACACGACAATGCCTAAGCCCACCAAGGGACCCCGCCTCGGAGGCGGAGCGGCGCACGAGCGCCTTCTGCTCGCCAACCTTTCCGCGGCGCTGTTCACGCACAAGCGCATCACCACGACCGAGACCAAGGCGAAGCGGCTGCGCCCGTTCGCTGAGCGCCTCGTCACGTTCGCCAAGCGCGGCGACCTGCACTCGCGTCGGCGCGTGCTGTCGACCATCGGCGACAAGACGGTCGTGCACGAGCTGTTCACGCAGATCGCGCCGCTCGTTGCTGAGCGTGAGGGTGGCTACACCCGCATTACGAAGATCGGCAACCGCAAGGGCGACAACGCTCCCATGGCCGTGATCGAGCTCGTTCTCGAGCCCGTGACGCCCAAGGCGAAGGCGGCCAAGAAGGCTGACGCGCCGAAGGCTGAAGAGCCAGTCGAGGAGACTGAGGTCGAGGAAACTCCCGCTGAGGAGACCACCGAGGCTCCAGCCGAGGACGCAGCTGCTGACGACAAGGCCGAGTCTGAGGACGACGCCAAGTAAGCAGCATCCTGCACTCGAAGCCCCGCAGCCCTTGGGTTGCGGGGCTTCGCGCATTGTGTGGCGTCCACGGTGGGGCGGCCGGTCGGCCGTGCTCGATAAACTGGGGTCATGACCGTCACCAGCGTTCCACTCCGTGACCGTGTCGCCGCGCCGGAACTCGTGCTCCCGCAGCATCCGGATATCGCTCGGTGGCGGCCTGCAACCCTCGACGATCTCGACGCCATGATGGTGTTGATGGATGCTGCTGATCGCATCGATCATCCCGCGTCGACGACAACCCGGGCCGAGGTGGAAAATGCACTGCGGTCGTCGAAGCTCATCATGGCGACGGACACGCTCGTGGGCGAGAGCTCGTCTGGAGTGCTCATTGCAGCGGGCGTGGTCGCCGAGGCGCAAGCGCAGTCCACGCGCGTGCAGGTGTATCTGGAGGGCACGGTGCATCCGCAATGGCGGGACCGCGGCATCGGGCGGCAGCTGCTGGCATGGCAGCGCGACCGCGCCCTGCAGATTCTGTCGGGGAGCCCGCACGCGCTTCCGGGCTGGATCATGGTCGACCAGGAGCAGGGAAACATCGCGGGGCAGCACGTGAGCGAACGCGCCGGCTTCACACTCACGCGGTACTTCACCGAGATGGAGCGCCGGCTGTCAGATCCCGTCGACCCCGTCGAGCCGCTTGCCGACGTGCGAATCGTGCCCCTGACAGACGATCTTGTCGATTCTGCCCGCCTTGCGCGCAACGATGCCTTTCGCGACCATTGGGGCAGCCAGCCGACGACGTCGGAGCGGTGGGAGCACATGACCTCGTCGCCGGAGTTCCGCAAAGACCTGAGCCGAGTCGCGGTCGAGATGACGGATGCTGGCGAGCAGCGCGTCGTCGCATTCGCGCTCATCTCGGTGAACAAGCGCGACTGGGAGGCGGCGGGCTACTCGAAGGCGTATATCGAGTACATCGGCGTTGTGCGAGACCACCGCGGAGAGCGGCTGGCTCCCGCCATCATCACCGCTGCGCTGCAGAGTCTGCGCGACGTCGGCATTGAGAGGGCGACGCTCGACGTCGACTCCGAGAGCCCGACGGGCGCCAACACGCTGTACGAGCGCATGGGATTCGTCGCAGGCGAGCGCGGTTTCTCCTACGTGCTCGAGGTGTAGACGCGCATCCTGCTCAGCGCACGAGCGGAAGGTTGTATCCGTGCTGCTCGGTCACGGCAGGTGGCAGATCGGCCAGCACCTGCAGCGACTGCATGATCGCTTCGGCATACACGGTGCCTCCCTCATATCCGGGGTGTATGCTGTCGCCGGCGAGCAGTTCGCCTGCGCGCGGTTCGATTGCGTCGCGCCAGTCGGCGACGACAGAGGTGCGGTGCCGTGACGCGAACGCCTCGAGTTCGGCGTTCACTCCCGCGATCCAGTCGCGCGGCGCATAGGCGTTCACGAGGATGAGATGGCGGTCGGGACCGAGAACGTCGACGACCTCGCGCAGCGTCGATTCGTTGACGGGGCCGTTCGTGCCGAGTCCTACGACGACCGTTGAGCGCAGCCTGCCCCGCTTCTTGAGGTCTTCGAGGATGCCGGGAGCGGTATACATGGATCGCGAGACCTGCGCGTCGATGTCGATTCCCGGCAGCGTGTCTTCGAGTGCGGGGGCCGCGGCAAGCATGACCGAGTCGCCGACCGCCGTGATATCGGAGCCGGAGATCGTCGCGGGAGACGGCTTCGATTCGGCCGGTTCTTCTCGTTCATCCGCCGACTTCTGAGCGTGCGCGATCAACCGCTCGACCGACGACGACTGCGGTGCGACGGCGACGGCGGTGCCCGTCGACCCGACGAGGGCAATCGCTGCGACCGTGATTCCTGTCGCGGTCGCCGCTCGGGGAGCGCTCGCGCGGAATGCACGCAGCATCGCTCGGCCGCACTGCCGGAACCCGCGCACGCGCACGGGAGTCTCGACGCACCGGAATGACAGCTCTGAGAGCGCGAGAGTGAGCACGATCGCGACGAGCGATGCAGACACCGGCGGGGCCTGGGTCGCGATGGAGCCGCTCACCGCGAGAATGAGCGTGAAGACCGGCCAGTGCCAGAGGTACACGCCGTATGAACGCCGGCCCAGCCATCGCAGCGCCCCGGCATCGAGCCGCGATCCGAGCAGCGAGCCCGGCCGGATCGCTGCCGTGATGGCGATCACCGTCAGCAGTGATGCGAGCGCGAGGCCACCTCGGTACGTCGCCGCGTCTCCGTCGCCGAGCGCGACCGCCAGTGCTGCAACCCCGGCGAGAGCGACAGTGCCCACAACGTCGAAGGCAATGCGGATGCTGCGCCGATCGCTGCGGGGCAGCCCTGCGCCGAGACGCCCCTCGAGCAGCACGGCGAGGGCGGCGCCGATGAGCAGCCCGAACGCGTGAGTGTCGGTGCCGTAGTAGACCCGCGTGGCGTCAGCGCCCGGTGTGAACAGTGCGCTCATCCAGAGCGCCGAACCCGCGGATGCTGCCACGAGCAGCGCCGCGCGCAGCCATCGCGACGGCACGAGCAGCAGCGCGAGAAGCAGCAGCGGCCAGACGATGTAGAACTGCTCCTCGACGGCGAGAGACCAGAGCGTGCGAAACATCTCGGGAGAGAGGGCGTCGAAGTACGAGCCGCCCGAGGCGATCTCGACCCAGTTGTAGCTGAACGTCGCAGCCCCGAGTACCTGCCGCCCGATGCGCACGAGAACGTCTCCGCCGACCACGAGGGCTGCCGTCGTCGACGCCGTGACGACGAGAACGAGCGCCGGGAGAATGCGCCGTGCCCGCCTCGTCCAGAACCGACGAAGACTGATGCTCCCGTGCGCATCGTGCTCGCGCATGAGAAGACTCGTGATGAGAAACCCCGAGATGACGAAGAACACGTCGACGCCGATGAATCCGCCGGGGAGCGCTCCGGGGAACAGGTGGTAGACGAGCACGCCCGCGACGGCGAGCGCGCGCAGCCCGTCGAGACCCGCGTAGTGCATGCGGGTGACGGGCTGTTGTGGGGAAGAGGCTGACATCACCATGGAACCGCTCGAGGATAACCGGCGAGGGTGGGCGATGCATGAGAGCGCCTTCGCTTCTCACTTTCTGACGCAGGTGAGAAACGTTCATGAAGGTGGATCTTGTCCTCGCGCGGCTGATTCGAGATGGGCAGCGCATTCGCGTTCACGGAACCGACGGATTCGTCGAGATTCTCGCTGAGCCAGACGCGGGGGGAGCATGCCGGCGCGTCGATAGACTGAGCGCCGTGATCGACCAGCATCCTGACGCCACGCGATTTCGACTCGACATCGCGTACGACGGAACCGACTTCAAAGGGTGGGCGAGGCAGCCCGGTCTGCGAACGGTGCAGGGAGTGCTTGAAGATGCGATTGCGCGGCTCTTCGGCCGTCGTGGTGACGAGCCAGGACTCACTGTGGCGGGTCGCACGGACGCCGGTGTGCACGCCACGGGCCAGGTCGCGCACATTGATCTTCTCGAAAGGCACGTCGATGCGCTGAAACGACAGAGGCGGCGGGATGCTGTGCCGCAGAGCCCCGGAGAAGTATTTACGCGCCGGGTTGACGGTGTGCTCGGTCGGCGTTCCGACGTCGTGGTCACGTCGGCATCCGAGGCTCCTGCGGGATTTGACGCGCGATTCTCTGCCTCGTGGCGACGGTACGAGTACCGTGTGGCCGATGACGTGACGGGTCGCAATCCGCTTGAGCGCAACACGATCGTGTGGCGGCCCGGAGTGCTCGACGTTGATGCGATGGATGCCGCTGCTCGCGAACTCGTGGGTCTTCACGACTTCGGGGCGTACTGCAAGCCGCGCGAGGGGGCCACGACGATCCGTACGTTGCAGGACTTCTGCTGGCGTCGTGACGACGCAGGACGCGTGATCGCCGAGGTGCGGGCGGATGCCTTCTGTCACAGCATGGTGCGCTCGCTTGTCGGGGCATGTGTTGCGGTCGGTGAAGGGCGGCTTTCTGCTGCCGAGCTTGTGCAGATTCGGGATGCTGCAGAGCGAACGAGTTCCTTCACGGTGATGCCTGCGCATGGTCTGACCCTCGTGCAGGTCGGTTACCCCGAAGACGACCTGCTTGCAGCGCGTGCGGAGCTGACGAAGGCCAAGCGCACGCTGGACTGACGGTGGGCCGAGCGTCATTTCTCCACAGACGTGAACTGCCTGAACGCGCAGACGTGAATTGACCGAACGCAGACGCGAATTGACCGGTACCCGCCCGTCCCGTAAGATTGCTCGTTGGTGTTGTGCCCTTTTCGGTACGCACCCGTAGTTGAGCCCTCCACCTGCGGAGTTCACGTCATGTGAACGCCCAACGGAGCGGGATTCACGAACGTCCAACTAACGATCAAGAAAGCAGCACTACTGTGACGCGCACCTACACCCCCAAGGCCAGTGAGATCCAGCGTGACTGGATCGTCATCGACGCCGAAGACGTTGTTCTCGGTCGCCTGGCAAGCCACGCCGCGGTTCTTCTTCGCGGCAAGCACAAGCCGACCTTCGTCAACCACCTCGACACCGGTGACTACGTCATCATCATCAACGCCGACAAGGTTGCACTGAGCGGCGACAAGCTTCAGAAGAAGCGTGCCTACCGCCACTCGGGCTACCCGGGCGGCCTCTCCTCCATGAGCTACGGCGAGCTCCTCGAGAAGAACCCTGTTCGCGCCGTTGAGAAGGCGGTTCGCGGAATGCTTCCGAAGAACTCCCTCGGCCGTACGCAGCTGGGCAAGCTCAAGGTGTACGCAGGCAGCGAGCACCCTCACGCGGCGCAGCAGCCCAAGCCGTACTCATTCGACCAGGTCGCACAGTAAGCGCCCGCAAAGCTAAGGATTTATGACAGTGGCGAAGATCGAAGACTCCATCGAGACCCCCCAGAACTTCACGACCGAGTCGGAAGCGGCACCCGAGGCTGCGGCCCCGCGCCCCGCTCTCACCGTTCCCGGCGCGGCAGTCGGCCGCCGCAAGCAGGCCATCGCACGCGTGCGCCTGGTTCCCGGCACCGGAAGCATCACGGTCAACGGCCGTGAGCTTGCCGACTACTTCCCGAACAAGCTGCACCAGCAGCTCATCAACGACCCGTTCACGGTGCTCGACCTCTCGGGCAGCTACGACGTGATCGCCCGCATCTCGGGCGGTGGCCCCTCGGGCCAGGCCGGCGCACTCCGCCTCGGCATCGCACGCGCCCTGAACCAGATCGACGTTGAGAACAACCGTCCGTCGCTCAAGAAGGCCGGATTCCTCTCGCGCGACGCTCGCGTCAAGGAGCGCAAGAAGGCAGGACTCAAGAAGGCCCGCAAGGCTTCGCAGTTCTCGAAGCGCTAACGCGTACGGGTTCGACTCCCATGGCTCGTCTGTTTGGAACCGACGGTGTTCGCGGACTCGCGAACGGTGTTCTCACAGCCGACCTCGCTCTCGGCCTTGCTCAAGCCACCGCAGTGGTGCTTGGGCAAGGCCGAAGTGCTGAGGCCCGGCGTGCTGAGGGCAAGAGGCCCGTCGGCGTTGTCGCGCGCGATCCGCGCGTCTCCGGCGACTTTCTCGCCGCAGCCGTCTCGGCAGGCCTCGCATCAAGCGGCGTCGATGTACTCGACGCCGGTGTGATCACCACTCCGGCCGCGGCGTTCCTTGTGCAAGACATCGACGCGGACTTCGGCGTGATGATCTCTGCATCGCATAACCCGGCGCCCGACAACGGCATCAAGATCTTCGCGCACGGCGGCACCAAGCTGCCTGACATTGTCGAAGAGCGCATCGAAGAACACCTCGAGGCAGAGCAACTCATGCCGACGGGCGCCGATGTCGGCCGCATCCGCCGTTTTGCCGACGCTGAAGACCGCTACCTCATCCACCTGCTCGGGAGCCTGCCGCACACACTCGACGGTCTGCGCGTCGTGATCGACTGCGCGAACGGCGCAGCCGCAGGAGTCTCTCCGCAGGTGTTCTCTGATGCAGGTGCACGCGTCTCTGTCGTCGGAAACGATCCCGACGGCATCAATATCAACGACGGCGTCGGCTCGACGCATATCGACAACCTCGCGCGCACGGTGGTTGAACTCGGCGCCGACGTGGGCATCGCCCACGACGGTGATGCCGACCGCTGCCTCGCTGTCGACGCGAACGGCACGATCGTTGACGGCGATCAGATCATGGCGATTCTCGCCGTGTCGATGAAGGAGCGCGGAAAGCTCGTTGACGACACCCTCGTTGCGACGGTCATGAGCAACCTCGGACTGCGGCGCGCGATGGACGAGCACGGCATCTCGACACTTCAGACCAAGGTGGGTGACCGCTACGTTCTCGAGTCGATGAACGAGAATGGCTACTCCCTCGGCGGAGAGCAGTCCGGCCACGTGATCATGAGCGAATTCGCCACGACGGGCGACGGCATCCTCACCGGCCTTCACCTCGTGAGCGAGATGGCTCGCACGGGCAAGAGCCTCGCAGAGCTCGCATCGGTCATGACCGTGTACCCGCAGGTGATGATCAACGTGAAAGACGTCGACAAGACGCGCGCCCACTCCGACGAGTCGGTGCTGCAGGCCGTCGCCGCTGCCGAGGGCGAACTCGGTGAGTCGGGTCGTGTGCTGCTGCGCCCGAGCGGAACCGAGCAGCTCGTACGCGTCATGGTCGAGGCAGCCGATCACGACACAGCCGGCCGCATCGCCGACCATCTCGCAGGGATCGTGCGCTCGAGCCTCAGCATCGTCTGAACGGCTGCGCCTGCGTGCACCGTTCGAGGTAGCGATTCAGACACTGCGGCCCGCGTCCGACACGGACGCGGGCCGCAGTGTCACTGCTCAGATCGCGTCAGAGCCTGCGGCTGGAGCCCACAATATCCCCGGCCTTCCAGTCCTCCCAGCCCTCTCGCCCGGCCATGAACTCCTCGATCTCGTCTTTCGACGCCTCGAGCTTGGGGTCGTGCTTGAGGTAGTGCTTGGTCTCGCGCGCGACGAGGCCAGACAGCACAAGCAGGCCGATGAGGTTCGGAATCGCCATCAACCCGTTCATCACATCGGAGAACGCCCAGACGACGCCGAGCTGAACCGTGCAGCCGATGTACACGATGAGCGAGAACACGATGCGGAACGGCATGACCGCGCGGCGCCCGAACAGTCGCTCGATGTTGCGCTCGCCGTAGTACGACCACCCAAGGATTGTTGAGAACGCGAACATCACGAGAGCGATCGTGACTACCCAGTGACCCCACTCGCCTGGCAGACCGTTCGTGAACGCCTCACCCGTCATGAGTGCGGCCGAGATCTGCTCACCGGTCTCGGGATCGACGGCCTTCCACGCCCCCGTCGTGACGATCACCAGTCCCGTCATCGTGACGACGATGATCGTGTCGATGAACGTCTGCGTCATCGACACGAGACCCTGGCGAACGGGGTGAGTGGTCTGCGCCGCTGCGGCTGCCATCGGTGCCGAACCGAGCCCCGACTCATTCGAGAAGAGACCGCGGGCGACACCGTACTGAATGACGATGATGATGGCCGACCCGGCGAACCCGCCGACAGCGCTGGTGCCGGTGAACGCTTCGGTGAACACCTGCGCGATCGCCGCGGGGAGTGATCCGATGTTGGCGATCAGAATGTACAGTGCGGCCGCCACGTAGAAGATGATCATGACCGGCACGAATCCGGCGGTCACGCGGCCGATCGACTTGATGCCGCCGACCAGCACCAGCAGCGCCAGCACCGTGAGCACGATTCCCGTCACCCAGGTCGGCACGTTGAAACTCGACTGCACGTTCGTGGCGATCGAGTTGCCCTGCGTCATGTTTCCGATGCCGAAGCACGCGATCGTCGCGAAGATCGCGAACATGAGCCCCAGTATCTTGCCGAAGGGGCCCTTGATGCCGCGCTCCAGGTAGTACTGGGGGCCGCCGGACTTCTCGCCCGCAGCATCCGTGCCCCTGAAACGCACACCGAGATACGCCTCGGTGTACTTGGTGACCATGCCGACGAGTCCGGTAATCCACATCCAGAACAGCGCGCCGGGCCCGCCGATCGCAATGGCGGTAGCGACGCCGACGATGTTTCCCGTTCCGACTGTCGCGGCCAGCGCTGTCGTGAGCGCCTGGAACTGCGAGATGTCACCCTCGCTCCCGGCATCTTTGCGCTTGAGGATGCCGAGGCGTAATGCCGCGCCCAGTTTGATGAACTGAAGCCCGCCGAGGCGAAATGTGAGGTAGATGCCGGTTCCGATGAGGAGGGGAATGAGGACATACGGTCCCCAGACGACCGAGCTGATGTTGCCCAGTGCCTCCTCGAGCCAGGTCAGATCCATGGTTCTCCCGTCTGTGCTGCGTTGCACGATGGCCCCATCTTAGAGGGAGCCGAGCGGAAGCCGTGAGAACTTTAGGCGCGAGCCGCGCGGCGTGATTTCTGCCACGCCCAGAATCGCGACAGCATCCGCTTGAGCCAGCCGGAAAAGCGTCGAGCCCAGCGGAATTCGGTGCCGAGAGTGGCCAGACCGAGAAAGACGATGAGCCAACCGGGACCAGGCAGCGGAACGAGAACGAGACCGAGAAGGGCGATGGTGGCGCCCAGCGCTCCGACCGTCACCCGGTAGGCGTGCTGGAGCTTGGGATGCTGCGTCAGCCACGCGCGCATGCGGCGCAACCAGCGCCGCAGCGGATGGTGCGGGTTCTCAGCGCGAGCGACGTCACGTGAGATCTCGGTCTCGTACGCCATTCGGCAACGATACGATCGGCGGCTGAAGATGCGCCGAACGTTGTGTCAGACCTTGCGCAGAAGCACCTTGCTCACGGTGTGGTCGCTCTCTTTGCGCAGCACGAGCTTTGCGCGCGCCCGCGTCGGGCGGATGTTCTCGCGCAGGTTGGGCTCGTTCACCTCGCGCCAGAAGTAACGGGCCTTCTCGCGTGCCTCGTGCTCGCTGAGGCCGGCAAAGACATTGAAGTACGAGTTGGGGTTGCTGAATGCGCCGCGCTGCAGTGCCATGAAGCGCTCTTCGAACCAGTGCGCGATGTCGTCTGTGCGGGCATCGACGTAGACGCTGAAGTCGAAGAGGTCGGCAATCGTGAGGTGGCCGGCGAGAGCGGGCTGCAGCACGTTGAGGCCCTCGACGATGAGCACGTCAGGGCGGCGCACCACGACGCTCGCGTCAGGCACGATGTTGTACTGCATGTGAGAGTAGAACGGGGCGCGCACTTCGTCAGCGCCCGATTTCACCTCGGTTATGAAGCGCAGAAGTGCACGCCTGTCGTACGCTTCGGGGAATCCCTTGCGGTGCATGATGCCGCGGCGCTCGAGCTCTTCGTTGGGGTAGAGAAAGCCGTCTGTCGTGATGAGCTCGACGTGAGGGGTGTCAGGCCACCGGGACATGAGCTCGCGCAGCAGCCGGGATACCGTCGACTTTCCCGCCGCGACGGAACCGGCGACCCCGATGACGAAGGGAGTCCTGCCCGACGACTCTCCGAGGAACGCCTGCGTCGAATCGTGGAGGCGCTTCGCGTTGGCGACGTAGAGACTCAGCAGTCGGCTGAGCGGCAGGTACACCTCGGCGACCTCGGTGATGTCCATGCGGTCGCCGAGTCCGCGCAACTGCACGATCTCAGCATCCGTCAGAGGGTTCTGCATGTTGGGCGCGAGGCTGGCCCATCGTGCGCGGTCGATCTCGACGAACGGGGTCGTGTGCGTGGGGAACGATCCGGTGGCAGTGCGACTGGGCGACATGAAACGTCATTTTACGCAGGTTGCCGGGCCAATTCGCCTCGCGCGCGATCGTGGTGCGAGGGGCGGTGGTCTCTGGTCACGGCACCGGGCAGCGGTGGGGCAGTGTTCCCTGCAAGACCAACGGGGCGAGGTAAGGGGTGTGCCGTGCACTCAGCTTCGTGCCCATAAACTTGATTCCATGTGTGGAATCGTGGGATACGTCGGAGGACGTGCCAGCATTGACGTCCTGATGAACGGCCTGAAGCGCCTCGAGTATCGCGGATACGACTCGGCAGGCGTCGCCGTGATCGCCGAAGACGGATCGATCAGCACGCGCAAGCGCGCGGGAAAGCTCGCTGTGCTGAGCGATGACATCGCCGCTCACCCGCTGCCCGAGAGCACTACCGGAATCGGCCACACGCGTTGGGCGACGCACGGGGGCCCCACAGATGAAAACGCTCACCCGCATCTGAGCGCCGACGGCAAACTCGCGGTCATCCACAACGGCATCATCGAGAACTTCGCCGCAATCCGCGACGAGCTCATCGCCCAGGGTTACACTTTCGAGAGCGAGACCGACACCGAGGCGGCCGCGATCCTGCTCGGCCGCGAATACGCCGAGACGGGTGACCTGCGCGCGGCATTCCAGCGGGTCGTCGGTCAGCTCGACGGCGCCTTCACGCTGCTTGCCGTGCACGAGGATCAGCCCGGTCTCGTCGTCGGCGCCCGGCAGAATTCGCCGCTCGTCATCGGCCTCGGTCAGGGCGAGAACTTCCTCGGCTCCGACGTTGCCGCATTCGTCGAGTACACGCGCTTCGCGCTCGCCGTGGGTGAGGGCGAAATGGTCGCCATCACCCCGGACAACGTCGAGGTCACCGACTTTGCAGGAAACCCCGTGCAGTCGACGCCCTTCGAGGTGCAGTGGGACGCCTCAGCTGCCGAGAAGGGCGGCTGGTCAAGCTTCATGGCCAAAGAGATCAGTGAGCAGCCGGATGCTGTCGCCAACACGATCCGCGCGCGCATCGGCGACGACGGGCTCGTGCACGTTCCCGAGCTTGACGGTCTCGACGAGCTCTTCCGCGGCGTCTCGCGCGTGGTGATCGTCGCCTGCGGCACCGCCTCATATGCGGGAATGGTGGGTAAGTACGCGATCGAGGCGTGGACGCGTCTGCCCGTCGAAGTCGCACTCAGCCACGAGTTCCGGTACAGCGATCCCGTCGTTGACGCGAGCACGCTCGTCGTGTCGATCAGCCAGTCTGGCGAGACGATGGACACGCTCATGGCGGTCAAGTACGCGGCCGAGCGCGGTGCCAAGACGCTGTCGATCTGCAACACGCAGGGCGCGACGATTCCTCGGGAGTCCGACGCGGTCGTCTACACGCACGCGGGTCCCGAAGTCGCCGTCGCCTCGACAAAGGCGTTTGTCGCGCAGGTCACCGCGCTTTACCTGTTGGGCCTGCACATCGCGAACGTTCGTGGCAGCCTCACGAGCGAGCAGATCACCGAGAACGCAGCCGAGCTTCAGGCGATCCCCGAGAAGATCGGCGAGGTTCTGGCCCAGCACGACGAGGTGGCGCAGCTCGCTCACTGGATGAGCGACACCAGATCCGTGCTGTTCCTCGGCCGTAACGTGGGCTACCCCATCTCGCTCGAGGGCGCCCTCAAGCTCAAGGAGCTCGCGTACATTCACGCCGAGGGCTTCGCCGCCGGTGAGCTCAAGCACGGCCCGATCGCGCTCATCGAGCCTGGTCAGCCCGTGTTCGTCGTTGTTCCGAGCCCGCGGGGATCGCAGACGATGCACGCCAAGGTCGTGTCGAACATTCAGGAGATCCGCGCCCGAGGCGCCCGCGTCATTGCGATCGCCGAAGAGGGCGACGTCGCTGTTCTGCCATACGCCGACACCGTGGTGCGCGTTCCGCTCGCGGCACCGCTGTTCGAGCCGCTGCTGTGCGTGATCCCGACGCAGATCTTCGCCATGGAGCTCGCCTCGGCCAAGGGACTCGACGTCGACCAGCCGCGCAACCTCGCCAAGAGCGTCACCGTCGAGTAGTCATGACGTCTGCGAGTGGTGGCCGATGATCGTCGGAGTAGGGGTCGACCTCGTCGATCTCGCGCGCTTTGAGCGGGCCGTCGACCGCACACCTCGTCTGCGCGAGCGCCTGTTCGCTGAGAGCGAACGAATGCTGCCGCTGCGCTCACTCGCGGGGCGCTATGCCGCGAAAGAAGCGCTCATCAAGGCGCTCGGCGGCTCAGACGGCGTGCGCTGGCTCGACGTCGTCGTCGACAAGACCGACGATGGTGACCCGTTCTTCACGCTCTCGGGAAGCACCGCCGACGCCGTTGCCGCGCGTGGCATCACGTCGCTGCACGTGAGCATGAGCCACGACGGGGGAGCGGCGATCGCCTTCGTCGTCGCCGAGAAAGAGACCCCGGGAGCCTTGCAGTGAGCGCGTTCCGCGAAGCAACGATCGATCTCGCGGCGATCGCCGGCAACCTGCGCACCCTGCGTGGATCGACGCAGGCGACGAGTGTTCTCGCCGTCGTGAAGGCCGACGCGTACGGTCACGGCGCTGTTCCCGTGGCGCGCACTCTGGCGGATGCCGGAGCCGACATGCTCGGCACGGCCGACATCGACGAGGCTCTCGTGCTGCGCGACGCCGGAATCACGGCGCCGATCCTCTGCTGGCTGCACGGCCCCGACGCGGACTTCGACGCCGCGCTCGCCCACGACATCGAGGTCGCCGTGTCGAGCGTCGCCCAGCTGAACGCTGTCGCCGACGCGGCGCGGCGCGCGGCAGCATCCGCTGTGCCCATTCAGATCAAGATCGACACGGGGCTCAGCCGCAATGGCGTGGCTCCCGATGTCGCCGGCGCCGTCTTTGCACGCGCCGCCGAGCTCGAGGCCGAGCGCGTGATTCGCGTGCGCGGCCTCATGACGCACGTCTCGAATACGGCGCCCGCCGAAGACCTCGCGCAGGTCGCGCTGTTCACCCGGCTCGTCGACGATGCACGGAGCGCCGGGCTGCGCCCCGAGGTGCTGCATGCCGCGGCGACGGCGGCGGCGCTGCGCATTCCGGAGTCGCGCTTCGACATGGTGCGGCTCGGCATCGGCCTCTACGGGCTCACACCCTTTGACGACGAGACGAGCCAGCAGCTCGGCATCCGCCCCGCCATGACACTGCGCGCACCGGTTGCTGCGGTGCGTCGTGTCGCGGCAGGCGCGGGCGTGTCTTACGGATTCACGCATCGCACAGAACGCGAGACGACTCTCGCGCTGGTTCCGCTCGGCTATGGCGACGGCGTTCCGCGCCAGGCCTCGAATGGCGGCACGGTCGCGATCGGCGGCCGCATCTTCGGCAACGTCGGCCGGGTCGCCATGGATCAGTTCGTCGTCGACGTCGGCGACGAGCCGGTCTCGGTCGGCGACGAGGCTGTGCTGTTCGGCGATGCCTCGCGCGGGGTTCCCAGTGCGGACGACTGGGCGAATGCGGCATCCACCATCAATTATGACATCGTCACGCGCATCGGTCCCCGTGTCGCGCGTCGATACGAGGACGCATGATCGAGATTCCATCGACGACAGTCTGCGCGACGACCGACGAGATGCATGAGCTCGGTGTCGAGCTCGGCCGGATGCTGCACGCCGGCGATCTGCTCGTGCTCACCGGACCGCTCGGCGCCGGAAAGACCACGCTGACCCGCGGAATCGGCGAGGGTCTCGGCGTGCGTGGCCCCGTCACGAGCCCGACGTTCGTGCTGGCTCGCACGCACCCGAACCTCGCGGGCGGTGCGCCGCTTGTGCACGTCGATGCGTATCGGCTGAGTGACGCGGTTGAGCTTGACGATCTCGACATCGACTTCGAGCGCAGCGTTGTGGTCGTCGAGTGGGGCCGCGGCATGCTCGGGGGCGTTGCCGAGCAGTGGCTCGAGGTCGAGATCGAGCGTCCGACCGGAGCGGCGGGGTCGGTCGCCGACTCTGCCCCCGATGTTTCCACCGGTACCGTCGACTCTGCCGCAGCATCCAACGTCAGTAAAAGTGAGTTGCAGGAAGTGGCTGCTGATTCATCGACGGAGGACGACCATTCTCTGCAAGTCACTTTTGGGGCAAGGGCTGGGGCAGAGGCAGAGGCAGAGGCAAGGGCGGGGGCAGAGGCCGAAGCCGGGGCCGAGGTGGACGAGCCGCGCATCGTTCGGGTGAAGCGTGTGCGCGCGGGGGACGGCGCGGAAAACAGCGTGCGCACAGGGGACGGCGCGGAGAACAGCGTGCGCACAGGGGACGGCGCGGAGAACAGCGTGCGCACAGGGGAATAGGCTGGATACGTGCTTCTCGCCATCGATTCGTCACTCGGAACATCGGTCGCCGTCGTCGACTATGAACGCGGCATCATCGCCGAGCGCAGCATCCACGACACCCGCAGGCATGCCGAAGTCGTCGGAACTCTCATGCGCGAGGTTCTCGCCGAGTCGGGCGTTGAGACCTCTGAGCTTTCGGGTGTCGTCGCCGGAATGGGTCCGGGCCCGTTCACGGGACTGCGCATCGGCATAGCGGCCGCACGAGCCTTCGCATTCGGTGCGGGCAAGCCCGTCGCACCGGTCGTCAGTCACGACGCCGTCGCCCTCGAGTGGTACGCCTCGGGCGGAGAGGGCGAGCTGCTCGTCGTCACCGACGCGCGTCGGCGCGAGAACTACTGGTCCCGATACTCGGGGACGGATGCTGCGAGGCTGCCGATCCGCATCGACGGCCCCGGCCTCTCGAAGCCGCACGAGATCGTCGTTGGCGCAGCGACGCGCCACGAGGTCGATCGCGTATCAGCGGGCCATCTCGGACTCGTCGCCGAATATACGTGGGCGGCAGGACGCCCCTTCGCCGCAGATGAGCCGCTGTATCTGCGGTCGCCAGACGTCACGCCGTCTGCCGGAAAGCGCGTGACCTCGTGACCGAGTTTCGTGCGGCGACGGCGAGCGATCTCGACGCCATCATGCAGCTCGAACGCGCGACCTTCGCTCCGGACGACTGGTCGAGCGAGAGCATGCTGCGGGAAATCGAGAGCGAGCATACGACGTATCTCGTGATCGTCGACGACGACCGTCTCGTGGGCTATGGCGGCGTTCTCGCGCCGAGCGGAAGCACCGACGCCGACATTCAGACGATCGCCGTCGACCCGAGCCATCGGCGCACCGGTCTCGGGCGCGAGCTCATGACACGGCTCATCGCGCGAGCAGCATCCACAGGGGCGAAAGCCGTGTTTCTCGAGGTCCGCGCCGACAATCCGGGCGCCCAGCAGCTCTACCAGTCGCTCGGATTCGCCGTGCTCGGGGTGCGGCCCCGGTATTACAAGGGCGGCATCGACGCCGTCGTCATGAAACTCGATCGCCCCGACGAAGCAGGAGCAGCATGAACCGCGACACCCCACTCGTGCTCGGCATCGAATCGAGCTGCGACGAGACCGGAATTGGCATCGTCCGCGGCTCGACGCTGCTGTCGAACACCATCTCGTCTTCCATGGAGCAGCACGCGCGCTACGGCGGCGTCGTTCCCGAGGTCGCAGCGCGCGCCCACCTCGAAGCCCTCGGCCCGGCGCTCACCGCCGCCGTCGACGAAGCGCAGATCGAACTGAGCGACATCGATGCTGTCGCCGTGACGAGCGGCCCGGGTCTCGCGGGGGCGCTCATGGTCGGCGTCGGTGCGGCAAAAGCGCTCGCGCTCGCTCTCGATAAGCCGATCTACGCCGTGAACCACCTCGTCGGGCACGTTGGCGCCGACATTCTCGACGACATAGGCGAGCCCTTCGAGTACCCGGCCGTCGCGCTGCTCGTCTCGGGCGGCCATACGTCGCTGCTGCTCGTTCGCGATCTGACGAGCGACGTCGAGCTGCTCGGCGAGACCATCGACGACGCCGCGGGCGAAGCGTTCGACAAGGTGGCGCGCATTCTCGGCCTGCCATACCCGGGCGGGCCGCAGATCGACAAGGCCGCAGCCGAGGGCGACGCCACGGCAATTCGCTTTCCACGCGGGCTCAGCCTTCCCAAAGACATGGCGAAGCACCGCTACGACTTCTCGTTCTCGGGCCTCAAAACGGCGGTTGCGCGGTGGGTCGAGCAGAAACAGGATGCTGGCGAGGCAGTGCCCGTCGCCGATGTCGCCGCCTCGTTCCGCGAGGCCGTCGCCGACGTGCTGCTGACGAAGGCGATCGCCGCGTGCCGCGACCACGATGTGCCGCGGCTGCTGCTCGGTGGCGGCGTCGTCGCGAACGCGCGCATCCGCGAGCTCGCCGCAGAGCGCGCCGCCGCCGCGGACGTCGCCCTGCGCATTCCGCCGCTGTCGCTCTGCACCGACAACGGTGCGATGATCGCCGCTCTGGCGGCGCAGCGCATCATGGCCGGCTTCGAACCGTCAACGCTGGAGTTCGGGGCAGACTCCACGCTCCCGGTCACCGATATTCAGGTACCGTGAGACAACACCGCTGCAACCGCGAGGAGACGTTTGATGACTGAGCCCAACGATCGCGAGAACCCGGCTGTGCCACCGCGTCCGCCGCTGCCGCAAACACCGCCGGCTCAGAACGATGGAACGCGGCCGCACGACGCGGGCCAGAACGCTGGCGATGGAGCGCAGCAGCAGCCAGGCCAGACCCCCGCTCAGAACCCGCAGGCTCAGAACCCGCAGGCTCAGAACCCGCAGGCTCAGAACCCGCCTCAGAACCCGGCTCCGTGGGCACGACCGGCCGGCGCGCCGCCCGCGCAACAGCAGCAAGCTCCGCAGCAGCAAGCCGCTCCGCAGCAGCAAGCCGCTCCGCAGCAGGCGGCGCCCCAGCAGCAAGCCGCTCCGCAGCAGGCGGCGCCCCAGCAGCAAGCCGCTCCACCGCAGCAGCAGCAAGCTTCGCAGCAGTTCGCTCCGCAGCATCCGGGTGCGCAGCCCACTCCTCCGCAGCAGAGTCACGCCCCGTACCAGCAACCCGCTCCGAGCTATCAGCAGTCCGCTCCGCAGCACCCCGCACCGCAGGGACCGCACGGGGCACCGCATCCTCAGACGTCGCCATACACGCAACCTGCCCCGCAGCAGCAGCCGGCACCGTCCCCATACCAGCAGGCGCCGCAGCAGCAGACGGCGCAGCCGTACTTCCAGCCCACGCCACAGGGTGCACCGGGGCAGCCGCCGCTCGTCGGCCCCGGCGGAGCAATGCCCGCAGCCCAGCCTGTCTCTGCGCCGAAGTCGCACAAGAGCCGCACGGGGCTCACGGGTCTCATCTTCGGCATCCTCGGCGTGATCGGCGGCGTGTTCTTCGGGTGGGCGCTTCCGCTCGCGATCGTCGGCATCGTTCTCGGATTCAAAGCCCGTTCGAAGCCCGACGACGACCGCACGTTCGCGCTGTGGGCCATCATCACGGGCTTTGCCGGCACGCTGTTCTCGGTCGGATGGTTCGTGTACAGCATCCTTTATCTCGTCATGAGATGATCGGTACGAGGGGAGATCACAGACAATGAGCGATCCACAGCAGGGCCACGAGAACCAGCAGCCCGCGTATGGACAGAACCAGCAGCCGAGCTACGGTCAGCAGGCGCCAGCGCCGACGTACGGACAGCAGCCTCACGGCCAGCAGCCCTATGGTCAGCAGACGACACCGCCACCCGGGTACGTGCAGCAGCCATACGGTCAGCAGCCGTACAGCGCGTATCCGCCTCAGCCCGGCACGAACGTTCTGGCGATCGTTGCCATCATCTCGGCGTTCTTCATTCCGATCGCCGGGATCATCTGCGGCCACATCGCCCGCAAGCAGATTCGTGAGACGGGGGAGCAGGGCGACGGCCTCGCTCTGACGGGACTGATCCTCGGCTACGTGTTCACGGCGATCATCGTCGCGATCATCATCATCTACATCGTGTTCTTCGTGGTCCTTCTCGGCACCGTCGGCATGTCGGGCGCGTACTACACCTGATCGGTCAGACCCGCTCGACTACGAGCGCCGTGTGCCGCCCGGCGACGCGCGTCAAGACAAGAGTCGCGCTCGCCGTGCCGCGCGGATTGAGCCGTTTGCGGAACGCGGCGGGATCGATGTCGACACCGCGCTTCTTGATCTCGAGCGTGCCGATGTCGTTGCCCTTGACCCAGCGTCGCAGCACCTTCTCGTCGAGCGGCAGCCGTTCGACGACTCTGAATGCCGTCGCGAACGGCGTCGCTGTGTGCGCGTCTGAGGTCAGGTAGGCGATGCCCTCGCTGATCGGCCCGGCCTCGAGCTGACGGGCGAGATCGCCGATGAGCCTCGCACGAATGACCGCGCCGTCGGGTTCGTAGAGGACCGCGCCGAGGTCGCGAACCGGCTCGTCAGCACTGTCTGCCGCGGCGGTCAGCTCGGGCGAGCCGTCATCGCTCAGCACGAGCGCAGCCCTCGTGATGCCGTCGCGCGCGAGCGAACCCGACCACAGCATGAGTTCGACGACGCTCCCGTCGACGCTGACCCACTGCGCCTCCATGTCGTCGGGGATCAGGTCGCGGTCGAATCCCGGACCGAGCTTGATGCCGGTCGGCATTCGACGTGCCACCTCGAAGACCGTATCGAGGTGCGGAGAGTAGTCCGCCGGGTCGGTGATCCGCGTCGTCTCCGCATGCCCCGACGTTCGCCTCGCCGGATCGAAGAACACGGCGTCGACGTCGCTCAGATCGGTGTCTTCGGCACGCCCGCGAACAACATGCGCCGAGGCGAAGGGCGCGAGGTTGTGCGTGGCGATTGCCGCCGTCACCTCGTCGGCCTCCACGGCAGTGACAGCGATCTGCATGGCAGCCATCGCCATTGCATCGCCGCCGATACCGCAGCCGAGATCGGCGACGCGGCTCAGATTGCTCGCAAGATACCGCCCCGCGTGCATGGCAGCCGCGCGAATGCGCGTCGCCTGTTCGAGCCCGGCCTGCGTGAACAGCATCCGTTCGGCGAACTCGCCGAATTTGACGCGGGCGCGTGCACGGAGGCGTGACTGTGTGAGCGCTGCGGCGACCAGATCGGGATCGTGGCCCGCCTTGCGCAGGCGAGTGACCGTTGCGACGATGTCTCCCGCGGTGTCCTGACCGGCAAGCTCATCGAGAAGAGCCATGCCGTCGGGGGTGAGCAGAGAGGCGAGCTCGGCGCGTTCCATCCGCCCAACATATCAATGCGCCCGATCTCGCCGAGAGCGAAACCAGACGCGGAGTTGGCACTCACGTTGCACGAGTGCCAGCGCATCCGTAAACTTGCAATTAGCACTCGGATAGTGAGGGTGCTAACTCACGTCTTCTTATGAGAAAGAGGTCAACCGTGTCGGTCTCCATCAAGCCGCTCGAGGATCGCATCGTCATCAAGCAGGTCGAGGCAGAGCAGACCACCGCGTCTGGTCTGGTCATCCCTGACACCGCCAAGGAAAAGCCGCAGGAGGGCGAAGTCGTGGCCGTTGGCCCCGGCCGCATCGACGACAACGGCAACCGCGTTCCGCTCGACGTCACCGTCGGCGACCGCGTTCTCTACTCGAAGTACGGCGGCACCGAGGTCAAGTTCGGCGCTGACGAGTACCTCGTGCTCTCGGCCCGCGACGTTCTCGCGGTCGTCGAGCGCTAAACGACGCACAGCACTAAGGGTCCGGGTGATCATCACCCGGGCCCTTGTCTGTGGTTCGCCGTAGACTCGTCATATGGCTGTGTCACAGGTGTTCGTCTTCGACATCGACGGCGTCATCCGCACCTTCACACCCGAGCGCATGGCGGCGAGACTCGACGCAGAGCTCGGACTTCCGGTCGGCATCATCGAAGACGCCGCATTCGCCGACCCACTTGGGCGCGCCCTTGTCGAAGGCCGCATGACGCGGGCGGAGTGGGTTGACGAGGTCACCGAGATGATTGCCAGGACGGCGCGCGATGCGGATGCTGCGCGCTCGATCGTCGCCGAATGGGCGACAGATATCGGGCAGCTGATCCCCGAGACCATCGAACTCATCGACGAGCTCAGGCAGGAGCATCCCGTTTTCGCATTGACGAACGGAACCGACCGCACGGCGCACGAACTCGACACCCACGGCATCGCTGACCGGTTTCATCGCGTGCTGAACTCTCACGAGATTGGCGTCGCGAAGCCCGCGCCCGACTGCTACGCGCGGGCCCATGCGCTCATCGAGCAGACCCTCGGCAGCGCCGTGTCACCAGCATCCGTGCATTTCACCGACGACCTCTCCGCGAACATCGAGGCGGCTGCGCAGTTCGGCTGGCGAGCCGTGCAGTTCACGGATGCTGCGGCGCTGCGCTCCTCGCTCGCGGCCGAGCTCGCCTCGTGACGCCGGCTGCGAGCCAGGGCTCCCGCTCCGGATTTCTCTACGCGGCATCCGCGTACCTGCTCTGGGGTGCGCTGCCGCTCTACTTCGTCATTCTCGAACCGGCAGGGCCGTTCGAGATCGTGGCGATGCGCATTCTGTTCTCGCTCGTGTTCTGCGGCGTTCTGCTGAGCATCCTGCGCGACTGGCGCGGATTCTTCGCGCTGTTCCGGTCGAAGCGCACGATGCTGTTCATGACGCTCGCCGCAGTGTTCATCTTCATCAACTGGCAGACCTACGTCATCGCAACGCTCACAGGCCACGTGATCGAGGCGTCTCTCGGCTACTTCATCAACCCCATCGTCACGGTGCTCTTCGGCGTCGTCTTTCTGCGCGAGCGACTGCGTCCGCTGCAATGGGCCTCCGTCGGAGTGAGCGGCATCGCGGTTCTCGTGCTGTGGGTCGGCTACGGCAACTTTCCGCTCATCGCGCTGATTCTCGCGTTCTCGTTCGGGCTGTACGGTCTGATGAAGAACCGGGTGGGCGGCAACGTCGGCGCCATTTCCGGCCTCACGCTCGAGACGCTGTTTCTCGCCCCGGTGGCGGCCATAGTGCTCGTCGGAGTCGCGGCAACGACGGGCATCGTGTTCGGCACCGCTGGGGCCGGTAACACAACGCTTCTCGTGGCCTCGGGAATCGTCACCGCTGTTCCGCTGCTGCTCTTCGCGTCAGCATCCCGCCGCCTGCCTCTCGTATACATGGGTCTGTTCCAGTACGTCACGCCGCTGCTGCAGTTTCTGGTCGGTGTGTTCATTTTGCGCGAGCCGATGCCGCCCGAGCGTTGGGCCGGCTTCCTTCTCGTCTGGGCGGCGCTCGTGCTGCTCACGATCGACATGGTGAGGCGCGCGCGGACGGCGCGGCGTCGTGCGCGCAGCATGGCCTGAACGTTCGCAGACATAAACACAGCCCCGCGGTGGTTACCATGGATTACCGGCGTCGACCAGCACCGCTCCGCCGGGAATTCTCGGACACTCAATTCGCCTTGCGAAGGGACGCTATGGACACCTCGGATCCGTTCGGCTACATCGGTCTCACCTACGATGACGTGCTGCTGCTGCCAGCGCACACGAACGTGATTCCGAGCGAGGCGGATACGTCGTCGCGCCTGACGAAGAACATCACCGTTGCCACTCCGCTGCTCTCGAGCGCGATGGACACGGTGACGGAGTCGCGCATGGCGATCGCGATGGCGCGTGAGGGCGGCATCGGCATCCTTCACCGCAATATCTCGATTGCCGACCAGGCCGAGATGGTCGACCGCGTCAAGCGCAGCGAATCGGGAATGATCACCAACCCCGTGACGACCACAGCAGACGCGACCGTCGCCGACGTCGACGAGCTCTGCGGGCAGTTCCGCGTTTCCGGGCTGCCCGTCGTCGACGAGGCAGGCGTGCTCAAGGGAATCGTCACCAACCGCGACATGCGCTTCGTCGATGACGACAAGAAAGCATCGACGCCGGTCTCTGCCGTGATGACGAGCGAAAAGCTCATCACGGCGCCGGTCGGCACGAGCCCCGAGCAAGCGATCGAGCTGCTCGCAAAGCACCGCATCGAGAAGCTGCCCCTCGTCGATGACGCCGGAGTGCTCAAGGGGCTCATCACCGTCAAGGACTTCGACAAGAGCGAGAAGTACCCGCTCGCCACGAAAGATGCCTCGGGCCGCCTGCGCGTGGGCGCGGCGATCGGCTTCTTCGGCGACGCGTGGGAGCGCGCGTGTGCGCTGCGTGACGTGGGTGTCGACGTGCTCGTCGTCGATACAGCGAACGGCGACTCCGAGGGCGTTCTCGAGCTCATCCGCCGCATCAAGGCAGACGAGAGCTTCGCGTCTGTCGACGTGATCGGCGGCAACGTTGCAACAGGCGACGGTGCGCGCGCCATTGCCGAGGCTGGGGCGGATGCTGTCAAGGTCGGCGTTGGCCCGGGCTCCATCTGCACGACGCGCGTGGTCGCCGGTGTTGGTGTTCCGCAGGTCTCCGCTGTGTATGAGGCGTGGAAGTCCGTGCGCGATCTCGACGTGCCGATCATCGCCGACGGAGGTCTGCAGTACTCGGGCGACATCGCGAAGGCGATCGTCGCCGGTGCTGAGACCGTCATGCTCGGCTCGCTGCTCGCCGGCTGCGACGAGTCGCCGGGGGAGCTCGTCTTCGTCAACGGCAAGCAATTCAAGACGTACCGCGGCATGGGCTCACTTGGCGCGCTGCAGACGCGTGGCAAGAAGACCTCGTATTCGAAGGACCGCTACTTCCAGGCCGACGTACCCAGCGACGACAAGCTGATTCCCGAGGGTATCGAGGGTCAGGTGCCGTACCGGGGACCGCTCTCGGCCGTCGCCTACCAGCTCATCGGCGGACTCAGGCAGTCGATGTTCTACGTCGGCGCCCGCACGATCCCCGAGCTCAAGAAGCGCGGCAAGTTCGTGCGCATCACGTCGGCGGGGCTCAAGGAATCGCACCCGCACGATGTGCAGATCGTGGTGGAGGCCCCGAACTACCGCCGGTAGAACGCTGACCTTGTTTGCGCTCCGCTTTCGGTTTTGCGCGCCAGAAAGAACTGGAGCGCGACGAAAAATGTGGCGCGGGCCCGAAGCGCGTTGTCCCTGGACGCCGCAACGAGCCGTGCTCTATGTGAGCGGGAGTTTCGTGTCGGGCTGCCGGTATGTGAATTCTCCCGGGCGGCGGCCGAGGCTTCTGGCCCGGTGCCCGACGAGTAACTGGGGAACGATGACCTCGACGATAGCGCGCTCGAAGCTCGTCACTTCAGACGGGAGCGAGATCACGACAAGGTTCTCGTGATCCGGGCGGGGAACCTCTGTAAGGGGGCTCTGGGTGACCAGGCAAACCTGCACTCCGGAATCGAGAACCGAATCGGCGAGCGAGAGTTCCCGTGAATCACCGAAGATCACGAGACCGCTGTTCTCGCGCAACGGCTCCATTGGTCCGTGCAGGTACTGGTACGTGTCGAATGCCGCTGTGGGGACACCGAGCGCTTCGCGGAACATCAGGGCACCTTCGGACGCAGCGGCCAGCGACATCCCGCTTCCGACGAAGTCGACGGTGTGCGCCGTACTCAGTCGTTCTGCCGCGAGAGCGGTCGGCGCCTCGAAATCAGAGAGCGCTGCTTCGACGCGTGCCGACACGGAGCTCGGGTCAGGTGCAGTCAGCCCAGTAGCGTGCTCGCTCAGCAGAGCGTACGCGAGAAGCGTTGCTGTGTAGCCGACTGTGTAAACTCCCGAGTCATCGAAGTCGCCGAGTGGAAGCACGACGTCGACAGCAGCGGTGAGCGGACTGTTCGGAACATTGGTGATTCCGATGCGTCGCCCCGGGGTGAATCGTTTGGCGGCATTGAGCGGTTCGGGGCTGCGCCCCGATTCTGAGACGATCACGTAATGGTCGGCGGGTTGGCTGCCCGGAGCGTAGGCGACGGCATCTGACGCCGACAGAGGGAACGCTCGTACCCCTGACGCTATGAGCGCGAAGACGAGGGCGTGAGCCGAATGCGACGACGCCCCCATCGCGACGACAGCGACGGTATCGCCCGGGCGCCATGGCTCGATGGTTGCCCTGGCAAGTGCCTGCGACACCGAGTGGTGCGCTCGTTCCAGATTCGCCGGCTGATCGCGAACAGCGAGACCGTACTCTATGCGTTCCATGGTTCTCTCCACATCGTTCGAAACATCGTTTGGCCGACGCTAAGAGCGCCGGTGCACGATGCGTCGCTACCCCTTCACCGCTCCTGCGCTCATCCCGCTCACGACGTAGCGCTGGAAGATGACGGCGATCACGATCGGCGGGATCGCCGCGAGGATGCCGCCGGCGGCGACGAGCCCGAAGTCTGTCGTGTATCTCCCGGCGAACTCCGAGATCGCGACGGGAAGCGTCTTGGCAGCGTCTGATGACGTGAAGATCAGCGCGTACATAAACTCATCCCACGCGAGGAGGAACGCGAACATCATCGCCGCGAAGATCCCCGGTTTAGCGCTCGGCAGGATGATGCGGAAGAGTGCACCGACACGGGACGTCCCGTCGATCCGTGCGGCCTCCTCCAGTTCGTCTGGAATCGTCACGAAGTAATTGCTGAGAATCCACAGCGTGAAGGGGATCACCAGGGACGAGTCAACGAGGATCAGCCCGACAAGCGTGTTGAGCAGACCAAGCGAATTCAAGATGAAGTACAGGGGAATCAGCAGAGCGATCTGCGGCAGCATGTACGTGGCGAGGAAGGTCAGCAGCGTCGCTTTGCGGAACGGGAACTTTAGCCGGGCGAAAGCGTATGCCCCCAAAACTCCGACGATCATGGCAAGGGCGACGACCGAGACAGCGACGATCGTGGAATTCAGCATCGCGGCGCGGAATGTCGAACCGACGCTGCCCTCGCCGCCCTGGAAGATCTCGACATACCGGCTCAGATCGATTTCAGACGGGATCCAGCGCATCGGGCGGCTGACCAGATCACGCTGCGGAGCGAAGCTCGCCTCGACCATCCACGCGAACGGCAGGAGAATGAGTATTGAGACGACGACCGCGGCGATGTGCAGAAGAATTGAGTTTCGTCTTTGGTTTCTCACAGTAGGCTCATCTCCGATCGGCGCAGCATTCTGAGGTAGATCGTCGTCAGGATCAGAATGACGATGACGATGATGTACGACAGCGCAGACCCCATGCCGAAGTTCTGATCGGAGAAAGCGCGAACGTAGGTGTAGTACGCGATCGTCTGCGTTCCGTTCGCGGGTCCGCCTCTCGTCATCGCGTAGATGATGTCGAATGCCTTGAACGCCTCGACGGTGCGAAGCACGAGCACGATGGAAATCGACGGCAGGAGCATAGGAAGAGTGATCGACCGGAAGATGCGCGGCCACGACGCTCTGTCGATCTTGGCGCTTTCGTAGATCTCGGGGTTGATCGCCGTCAACCCGGCGAGGAGGAAGAAGGCGACGAGTGGCGTCGTCTTCCAGGCATCGGCCAGGATCACCATGTTCAGGGCGAGGAACGGGTCGCCGAGCCAGGCGATGTACTCATCGGTGAGTCCAAGCTGTGTGAGGGCCGCGTTGAGTGAGCCGTACTGGGCGTTGAAGATTCCCTTCCACATCGCGGCATTGACGATCGTGGGGACGGCCCACGGGAGGACGACGATGGCGCGGAACAGCCACCGCATGCGCAATCGGGCGTTGAGCAGCATCGCGAGCATCATGCCCAGCGTCAGCTCCAGAGCGGTCGACACGACGGTGAAGTAGAGCGTACGGCCGATCGCTGCCCAGAACCCGGAGCTCGAAAGCGCCTCCACGTAATTGTCGATACCGACGAATGGAGTTTCGGTGGCGAGTGCAGACTCCACCTCGAAGAACGAGATGATCAGGGTCCGCGCAATCGGGTAGATGATGATGCCGAATACCGCGACGGCGGCGGGGAGGAGGAGCCAGAAGGCAAGCCGCTTCTGGCTCTCTCGACCCGTCCGCCGACGTGGAGGTGCCACGGTGGCGAGTTTCGTCATCGTTCCGCTCAGTCGTTCAGAACATCGTTTGCGGCAGCGACGGCATCATCCATCGCCTGCTGCGGTGACTTCTTCCCGAGGAGCGCATTCTGGATCTCCGCCTGGATGATCTGCGATACCTCGCTGTAGTTCGGCACCTGCGGGCGCAGGATTCCGTCGTCGTAACCGACCTTCGCTGCGGCGAACACCTCGGGGTTGGTCTCCGTGATCTCGGGGTCTTCGTACGACGCTTTCCAGTTCGGCAGGGTGCTGGTGACGAATTTCTCTTGCTCGCTTTGACTGCTGATGAACGAGATGAAGTTCCACGCTGCATCCTTGTTCTCAGACTTCGAAGCGATGCCGAGGGCCATGGCGCCGTTGACGCCTGGGCGCGTTCCTTCCGCTCCCTTCGGCGTTGCGGAGACGCCGACCTGGCCAACGACCTGCGAGATGGATTCGTCATTGAGATCCCGGAACGTCGACTCCCAGTTCAGTGAGAACGCAGCCTGACCTGAGGCCATGGTCTTGTTCACATCGTCTTCGAGGAACGTCGTCGAGTTCGGGTTGGAGAGGCCATCATCGATGGTCTGCTTCATCCAGCTCAGGGCTTCGACTCCCGGTCCCTCGTTGATGATGAGTTCTCCATCGTCATTCGTGAACTCGCCGCCGAAAGCGCCGAGAAGCTGCGCGTAGTCGCAGATGAGCGCCTCGGCCTGAGCCCAGCTCCAGGCGATCGGGTATTTAACGATCCCTTGCTCTTTCATCGCTGCGGCGACTTCGAGAACACCGTCCCAGGTGTCAAGGTCCGACGTGGAGTATCCGGCCTGCTCGACCATCTCTGTGTTGTAGTAGAACAGTTTCGTCGATGGATACCACGGAACTCCGTAGTACTTGTCCTGGTATTCCGCCGTGATGAGCGCGCCCCCGAGCATGTCCTGCTCCCACTCCTCGGGGAACCTATCGGTCACGTCGGTGACGAGGCCCTTCGATGCGAACTCGGCCGGCCAGATCACGTCCATCAGGACAACGTCGTAGGTTCCAGACGGGGCAGACGTCACTATTTTGTCGTGCAGCGCCTCGTAGGCGACAAAGGTGGGATTGACGGTGATGTCTGGATACTCCTCATTGAAGTCCTCGATCATCGCTTTCACATCGTCTTCTGTGTAGCCGGCCTGCTTCATGAAGAGGGCATTCAGCGTTCCGGAATCGGCATCGCCGGCACCGCCGGCCGACGTGGGGGCTCCTGTGACGCTGCACGCGCTGAGGACGAGAGCCGAGGCCGCGGCGATCGCTGCAGCAGCGGCCAGGCGCCTCACTCGTTTCTGCGGGGTTTTCATTGTTTCCTCTACTTCCTCGTTGAGGGTGTTATTCGATGGGGGATAGTGCGCGGGTTCACGTGAGGAGACGGTTCGGTTCATCGTCCCGGAGCGGGTGGGTAGTCGAATCAGCTAGCGCGAGTGCGCCGAGGACGGGCGGTGTCTTCAGGAGCTCCACACTCGCCTCCGGCCGGACCTCCGCAATGCGATCGCGGAAGGCGTCGAAGAGCCGCGGCTGGTTCGTCACGACTCCGCCTGCGCAGACGATCGCGCTCCCGACAGCCCCGCGCTGATAGACGTTCAGAACGTCCCCCACCAGGCTTTCAGCCGCCTGGGAGATCACCAGGGCAGCGACCTCGGAACCATCGTCGGCCGCCTCGAATACGAGTGGCGCGGCAGCGCCCCAAACCTCGATCTCCGGCGTGACGGAGAGCGTATAGATCAGCCCTGTCACGTCATTGACGTCGTAGAAATCGGTGAGCCGTCGAGTGAGCAGATCGCTGCCTGCGTTCTGGTCGCGACCTTGGAGAACGTGCTTCACCGATTCCCTCACGATCCCGGGGGCGCTTCCTGGGTCGCCGAAGAGCCATCCGTGCCCACCAGAGACGAGCATGGGCTCGGCGGGGGAGGAGCCGACGACGATCGATCCTGTTCCGACGATGACGGCGAGCCCGGCATCGTGGCCTGCAGCAGGAACGAGCAGCTGGGCATCGTTGACGACAGTGACGTCGCGCCCGTAGGCGGCTTCCATGAGACGCTCGAAGCGCGCGCAATCGGCGGGAGTGTCGCACCCGTGGGCGCCGATCGCCAGGGCACCCGGGTCGGCGTCTCCGCTCAGCGCGCGGAGTGCACCGACAAGACGATTCGCGTTCTCTGAATCGCCGAAGAGCCCTCCTCGCCGCCAGTGTGCACTGGGGAACACGTCATCGCGTACGCTCCCGTTCGAGTCGCGGAACGCGATGTGGGTCTTGGTTCCACCGATATCGATGCCAACGGGCACAGACGCCTCCTTGAGTCACAACTTCTTATCGATCACAGTGAAAAGAAGTTGTTCCGAATGTAGAGGGTGGGTCCGGTGATGTCAACAGTCGCGTGAGAATTAGCCGGCGACGTACGTGAAACCGCGCACCTCGAGGGCGGCGAGTTCGGCGATTCCGACCAGGACTCCGTCATCGACGAATGTTGCTGGCTCCAGGTGGGGAACCCGGATGATGCGGCCGGCGAGTCGCTCCTCGATGGCGGGGATCGCCATGTCGACGTGAGAGGCGAGGCCGCTGCCGAGGACGATAACCTCAGGGTCGAGGATGATTGACATCGCTCCGATGGCGATGGCCACCATGTCGAGGATCTCGGAGGTCATCTCGACAGCGACTGCTTCGCCCTGCACCGCACGATCGAAAATCTCGTCTGCCATCAGCAGATGCCCCTCGGGAACGTCGAGACCGCGTGATCGGGCCTTCCGGGTGAGTGCAACGGAACCGACGCGGTCCTCGAGATCGCCAAGGACGGAGTACGACTTCTCGAGTGATGCGGGTTCCATGAGCAGGTACCCGATCTCACCCGCTTCGAACCGGTACCCATGGTGAATCCGACCATTGCTGATGATGCCGGCGCCGAGGCCGTTCTCGAGGTGGACCGCGACAAGGCTCCTTACTCCGCGACCGGCGCCGTGCTGCAGCTCGCCGACGGCGAGGGCGTTCGCGTCATTCTCCATCACGATCGGAAGCTCCGTGCGCGCTGCGAACAGTTTCTTCAAGGGAAACTCGGGCCAGCCCATTTCGGGAAGGTGAGCAACGCGACCCTCAGGTTGCATGACGACGCCGGGAACCGAGACTCCGACGCTCACGCACGGCGTGCCACGTTCGTCGGCTGTCTCGATGAGCTCATCGAGAAGTGCGAGCGTGCGGGTGACGCGTTCATCTGTTTCGATGTCGGTCGGTGCTCCCGCTGGTGGAAGATCCTCGAAACTGACATCGATGCGGTGGACGAAGTGCGAGTCGAAGTCGATGAGAGCGCCCCGGGAGGAATCGGCTCGCATCTGAATGCACGCGACGAGTTGCTTGTTTCCGGTATAACTCAGCAGAACGGAGGGACGGCCGCCCGTCGACGGAATCTGTCCCTGGCGCGCGACAAGGCCCTCGTCGATCAGGTTCGCCGTGAGCCGGTTCACTGTCGCCGGGCTGAGGCCGGTGGCTTCGCCTATCTGCTGGCGCGAGAGCGGACCCCGATTGCGGAGCGCCTCGATGATCGCCGTGCGGTTCACCCGCGAGACCGTGTTGCTCGTCGCCGTCGACGCCTTGTGTGTCGCTGGCCGCATGCACCCTCCCGCCACGTTCGCGCGGGCAACTGCCTGCGCACTCAGCATGGTATCTCTCCGCCGCGCAGGCCTACCGAGACGCACTCGCACAACGTGTGCAGAATGCAGCGCGGTAGGGTGGAAGCCGTGAGCCAAGAAACCGAAATCGGCCGCGCCAAGCGGGCACGCACCACATTCTCGTTCGACGATGTCGCCATCGTGCCGTCGCGACGCACACGTGACCCCGAAGACGTCTCAACGGCATGGACGATCGACGCCTACACCTTTGACACGCCCTTCATCGCCGCACCGATGGACTCCGTCGTGTCACCGCGCACCGCGATCATGATGGGACAGCTCGGCGGACTCGGCGTTCTCGACCTCGAAGGACTCTGGACCCGTTACGAGAACCCCGAGCCGATTCTCGACGAGATCCGCAGCATGCCCGCCGACGCGGTCGTCGCCCGCATGCAGGAGCTCTACGCCGAGCCGATCAAGGCTGAGCTCATCACGGCACGACTCGAGGAGATTCGCGAATCCGGCGTCACCGTGGCGGGCTCGCTGTCGCCTCAGCGCACGCAGGAGTTCTACCAGACCGTCGTCGACGCGGGCGTCGACCTCTTCGTCATTCGCGGAACGACAGTCTCTGCCGAGCACGTCTCGCAGAACCAGGAGCCCCTCAACCTCAAGAAGTTCATCTACGAACTCGACGTTCCCGTGATCGTCGGGGGAGCGGCAACGTACACGGCCGCACTGCATCTCATGCGTACGGGCGCGGCGGGCGTGCTCGTCGGGTTCGGTGGCGGTGCCGCATCGACAACGCGCAACACCCTCGGCATCCACGCCCCCATGGCGACCGCCGTCGCCGACGTCGCCGGCGCTCGCCGCGACTACCTCGACGAGTCGGGCGGCCGCTACGTTCACGTCATCGCCGACGGCGGACTCGGCACCTCAGGCGACATCGTCAAGGCCATCGCGTGCGGCGCCGACGCCGTCATGCTGGGCA
Organism: Paramicrobacterium agarici; assembly: GCF_002563955.1. Classification (NCBI taxonomy): domain Bacteria; kingdom Bacillati; phylum Actinomycetota; class Actinomycetes; order Micrococcales; family Microbacteriaceae; genus Paramicrobacterium; species Paramicrobacterium agarici. The sequence continues at coordinate 3,124,438 of NZ_PDJE01000001.1, read as the reverse complement.
CGACGCTGGCTCGAGCGAGCGACGCCCCTGGCGGCGGCTTCCATTGGGGAGCCGAGGCGCACCACTCCAAGCTGCCCCGCGGCAACCGCGTTGAGGTGGGCACGACCGGCACGCTCGAAGAGATCATCTACGGACCCGCGACAACGCCCGACGGCACGGCGAACCTGCTCGGGGCGCTCAAGCGCTCCATGGCGACAACGGGATACAGCGACCTCAAGGAGTTTCAGCGCGTCGAGGTAGTTGTCGCGCCGTACCGACTGCGTTAGCGTCGAACCAGGGCGTGAGCATTCGACAGGCTCACGCCGATGGAGGTTCGAATGAGCGCCAAGAAGACCGTCGCACGGTCGAAGAAGCTGGGCCTGGAAGAACGCGCCGAAGCCATCGAGGAGATGAGCTCGAAGGAGCTCGACGTTCTCGTCATCGGCGGCGGAATCGTGGGCACCGGAAGTGCCATGGATGCTGTCACACGCGGTCTCTCGACGGGACTACTCGAAGCGCGTGACTGGTCGAGCGGAACGTCGAGCCGGTCGTCGAAGCTCGTTCACGGCGGCATCCGGTATCTGGAGCAGCTGGACTTCGGTCTTGTGCGCGAGGCGCTCATCGAGCGCGGTCTGCTTCTGCAGCGGATCGCGCCGCACCTCGTGAAGCCCGTGCGCTTTCTCTACCCCCTGACGAAGCCCGTGTGGGAGCGCCTGTACATCGGCGCAGGAATGATGCTGTACGACATCTTCAGCTACACGGGCCTGCGGCCGCCCGGGGTGCCGCACCACAGGCATCTGTCGAAGCGTCAGCTGCGCAAGTCGATTCCGTCGCTGCGCAGCAACGCTTTCGTCGGCGGGCTTACGTACTACGACGCCCAGGTCGACGACGCCCGCTACGTTGCGACGCTTGCACGAACGGCGTCCGCCTACGGCGCTCACGTGGCGAGCCGCGTTCGCGTCGAAGGCTTCCTCAAGGTGGGCCAGCGCGTGGTCGGCGTGAAAGCTCACGATCTCGAGACCGACACGCACTTCGAGGTCAAGGCCAAGCAGGTCGTCAACGCGACGGGTGTCTGGACCGACGAGACGCAGTCGATGGTGGGCGAGCGCGGGCAGTTCAAGGTGCGCGCGTCGAAGGGCATCCACCTCGTGGTGCCACGCGACCGCTTTCAGTCGACGATGGGCATGATCCTGCGCACGGAGAAGAGCGTGCTTTTCGTGATTCCGTGGGGCCGGCACTGGCTCATCGGCACGACCGACACCGACTGGCACCTCGACAAGGCACACCCGGCGGCGACAGCGGCAGACATCGACTATCTGCTCGAGCACGTCAACCGTGTGCTCGCCGTTCCGCTGACGCGCGACGACGTCGAGGGCGTCTACGCCGGGCTGCGGCCGCTGCTCGCGGGCGAGAGCGACGACACGTCGAAGCTCTCGCGTGAGCACGTGGTCGCTCACTCGGTTCCCGGCCTCGTCGTCGTGGCGGGCGGCAAATGGACGACGTACCGCATCATGGCGAAGGACGTGATCGATGCCGCCGCCGACGCTCTCGACGGCAAGATTCCCGAGTCGACGACCGACAACATCTCGCTCCTCGGAGCGGAGGGCTATCAGGCTGCGTGGAACAAGCGCGGCAAGATCGCCCGCAAGTTCGGCGTGCACAAGGCCCGGGTCGAGCACCTGCTCAATCGCTTCGGCGTGCTCACCGACGACATCCTCGACCTGATTCGTGACAATCCCGAGCTGCAGGAGCCGCTCCCGGGCGCCGACGACTACATCAAGGCCGAGGTCGTGTACGCGGCAACGAGCGAGGGCGCACTGCACATCGAAGACGTGCTCGCCCGCCGCACACGCATTTCGATCGAGGCATGGGACCGCGGAGTATCTGCCGCTCCCGTCGTTGCGGAGCTCATGGGCGACGTTCTCGGCTGGGACGCCGAGAAGCGCGAATCTGAGGTGAGGTACTACCTCGAGCGCGTCGCCGCAGAGCGCGCGTCGCAAGAGCAGCCAGACGACGTGTCGGCCGAGCGTGTGCGGCTGGAGGCGCCCGATATCTCGCAGGTCTGACACGAGCTACCTCACAAACGGGTATCAGCGCAAGCCCTGCGGACACTCAGGCTGCGTGGTGTTCGCGCCGATAAGCTGACCCTCCGGCGGGAGAACTCCCGCCAGACGGAGGAGAAGTGAGCACCGGAAACGCAACAACCCGATTCACGAATGCCTCACTGCTGTCTGTGGCGAGCACCCTGCCGTCTCGCGTGACGAGTTCGGCGGACATCGAAATTCGGCTCTCGTCTGCATTGAAGCGACTGCGCCTTCCGGGCAGCCTCCTCGAGCGCGTCGCCGGCGTCATCGAGCGCCGCAACTGGGGTCCGGGCGAGAACTCAGACGACGCGACGGTGTCCGCGGGCAAGAAAGCGATCGCCGAGGCCGGCATCGCAGCATCCGACATCGGACTCATCGTCAACACGTCGGTCACGCGCAAGCACCTCGAGCCATCGGTGGCGGTGCGCCTGCACCACGGCCTCGGACTGCCGAGCTCGGCCGTCAACTTCGACCTGGCGAACGCGTGCCTCGGCTTCGTCAACGGCATGAGCCTCGCGGCGGGCATGATCGATTCGGGCCAGATTCGCTATGCGCTCATCGTGAATGGCGAGGATGCTGATGAGATCCAGGTGAACACCGTCAACCGTCTGCTGCGCGACGATGTCGGGCGCGACGGATTCATGAGCGAGTTCGCCTCGCTCACTCTTGGGTCGGGGGCGGCTGCCGCCGTCATCGGCCCGGGCGACGCCCACCCGAACGGGCACCGCATTCTCGGCGGCGTCACGCGCGCCGCCACCCAGTTTCACGAGTTGTGCGTCGGCAGCACCGACGGCATGTTCACCGACGCGAAGGCTCTGCTGAAGGGCGGTCTCGACCTCGTGGTTTCGGCCTGGAAAGAGGCGTCGAAAGAGTGGAACTGGGGCGCGATGGACCGCTACATCACGCACCAGGTCTCGCGCGTGCACACGAACGCGATTCTCAAGGCGGCCAAGCTCGACCAGCGGCGCGTGCCGACGACGTTCCCGTGGCTCGGCAATGTCGGGCCGGCGTCCATTCCTATCACCCTCGTCGAAGAGAAGAAGAATCTGTCGAAGGGCGATCGCGTGCTGCTCATGGGCGTCGGGTCTGGCCTGAACACGGCGATGATGGAACTGGCGTGGTGACGCTGCCCACATCATTGCCAGGACTCGACGCGAGGTACAGCCACACGCTCGCGGTTCCCGGTCGCGGCGCCGATCGAGGGCGCACCCGCACGTGGCACTACCTCGACAACGCCGCCGAGCTCGCCGACCGAGACGTGGAACCGGTCGGCACCATCCTCGCCGTGCATGGAAACCCGACGTGGTCGTACCTCTGGCGGACAATTGTCGCCGCAGGAGCCGAGCGTTCGTGGCGCGTCGTCGCCGTCGACCAGCTCGACATGGGCTATTCCGAGCGCACCACGGCCCACCGCCCACTGCGGCAGCGCATCGACGATCTCTCGGCGTTCACCGAAGCTCTCGAACTCTCCGGCCGGATCGTGACGCTCGGCCACGACTGGGGCGGCGTGATCTCGCTCGGCTGGGCGCTCGAGCATCGCGCTGATCTCGCGGGCGTCGCCCTGCTCAATACCGCCGTGCACCAGCCGGAGGGCGTTGCGATTCCCGCGCCGCTGCGTCTCGCCGGCGCGCGCGGCGTACTCGCGGCGGGCACAGCGACAACGACGGCGTTTCTCGACGTCACGCTCGCACTCGCCCATCCGCCGCTTGAGAGCGCTGTCGCCGAGGCCTACCGGGCACCGTACGACGATGCTTCCCGGCGACGCGGCATTCGCGAGTTCGTCGCCGACATTCCCGCGGCCACCGATCACGAGAGTCGCGGAACGCTTGACGCCATCGCCGACGGCATCACGACGCTCGATGTGCCAGCCCTGCTGCTCTGGGGTCCGCGCGATCCCATCTTCAGCGACCGCTATCTGGCCGATCTGATCGAGCGGATGCCGCACGCCGACGTTCACCGGTTCGAGGGCGCCGGTCATCTCATCGCCGAGGACGCCGCGTACGCGAGCGCCGTGCTGAACTGGCTCGGCGAGACGCTGCATACGCCGACCGAGCAGTTGCCGACGGATGCCGCCGAAGACGACGCGTCGTTCGTGCCGCTCTGGGATCAGCTGGAGAAGCATCGCGACGATTCGTCGCTCGCCGTCACGGACATGTCGGTGAGCTCTGAGCCCGTGCAGGTCAGCTGGGCGATGCTCTCTCGGCGCGTGCGGCAGCTGGCCTCGGGACTCCATCATCTGGGCGTGCGCCGCGGCGACCGCGTGTCGCTTCTGGTGCAGCCGGGGCCGACGCTCACGGCTGTCGTCTACGCCTGCCTGCGCATCGGAGCCGTCGTGGTCGTTGCCGACGCCGGTCTCGGCGTCACCGGGTTGAGCCGTGCGATCCGAGGAGCGCGGCCCGATGTCATTGTCGGGGATGCTCGAGCGCTCAGTGCTGCCCGCGCGCTGCGCTGGCCCGGAACGCGCATCTCGACGGCGCGACTGCCGCGAGGGGCGGCCGCCCTGCTCGGCGTCGAGCACACGCTGCGTGATGTCGCAGACGCCGGACGCGACGAGCAGCTGCCGCCCGAGCCTCGGGCGCACGACGACGCCGCCGTGCTGTTCACGTCGGGGTCGACGGGGCCAGCGAAGGGCGTCGTGTACACGCACGCGCAGCTCGCCGCCATGCGCGACATCATCGCGCAGCATTTCGACGTGACCGCCGACGCCGGACTCGTCACGGGCTTCGCGCCCTTCGCCCTGCTGGGACCGGCGCTCGGCACGCGGTCGGTGACTCCCGAGATGGACATCAGCGCACCGCGCACGCTCACCGCCAGGGCCGTCGCCGCCGCCGTGCGCGCCTCCGACTCCCGCATCGTCTTTCTCTCTCCGGCCGCGATTCTCAACGTGGTCGCGACAGCCGGCGAGCTGACAGCATCCGATCGCTCTGCTCTTGACGACGTGCACACGTTCATCTCGACCGGTGCTCCCATTAGCGAACGGCTGCTCGCCTCGACGGCAGAGCTCATGCCGAATGCCACGCCGCATACGCCATACGGCATGACGGAGTGCCTGCTCGTCACAGACATCACGCTTGACGGCATTCGCGACGCCACCGCTCGTGCTGATCGAGGAGTGTGCGTCGGAGTGCCGATCGGCGGCAACAGTGCGCTGATCAGCGCTCTCGACGACGACGGAAACGCCACGGGCGCAGCATCCGCTCAACCGGGAGTGCTCGGCGAGATCGTCATTTCGGCGCCGCACCTCAAGCAGCGGTACGACCGGCTCTGGCTCACCGATCGTGCCGCGACGCGCGACGTTCCCGCCGACGGGCGCTGGCACCGCACGGGAGACATCGGGCACCTCGACGCCGACGGACGGCTCTGGGTCGAGGGCCGGCTGCAGCACGTCATCGTCACGTCGGACGGCCCGGTTGCGCCGGTCGGGCCGGAGCAAGACCTCGAGCGCGTCGACGATGTGCGCCGCGCCGCCGTGGTGGGCGTCGGGCCGCACGGTCTTCGGCAGGCCGTCGCCGTCATTGAGAACGTTGCGGGTGCGCGCAGCCCGCGCATCGCCGACACGGCGCTCGCCGAACGCCTGCGCGCCGCAACGTCGCTGCCGCTCGTCGCGGTGTTCGAGGTGCCGCGCCTGCCGACAGACATTCGCCACAACTCGAAGATCGACAGATCGCGCTTGTCGGCCTGGGCAGAGCGGATGCTGTCAGGCCAGCGTCTGGAGACGCCATGACCGTTCTCGTCACGGGAGCCAGCGGGCTGCTCGGCCGCGCGGTGGCGACGCTGCTGCGCGACACCGGCAACGACGTTCGAACTCTGCAGCGCCGGCCGTCAGGGCTTGAAGGGGTCGACGACAGGCTCGGCTCGGTCACCGCTGCCGCCGACGTCTGCCGCGCGGTCGATGGTGCCGAGGCGATCGTGCACCTCGCGGCGAAGGTGTCGCTGGCGGGGGACCGCTCGGAGTTTCGCCGCGTCAACGTCGAGGGCACGCGAAACCTGCTCGATGCGGCCGAACGGGCCGGAGTGCGCCGCTTCGTGCAGGTGTCGTCGCCGTCTGTCGCGCACGTGGGGGACTCTCTCGCGGGAGTCGGGGCAGAACCCGCGGACCCGCAACGCGCACGCGGGGACTACGCCCGCACAAAGGCCGAGGGTGAGCTTCTCGCCCTCGACAGAAGCAGCGCTGACCTCGCCGTCGTCGCCGTTCGACCGCACCTTGTGTGGGGACCGGGCGACACGCAGCTCGTCGCGCGCATTGTCGACCGGGCGCGGCGCGGAACGCTGCCGCTGCTCAACGATGGCACGGCGCTCATCGACTCGACGTACATCGACAACGCCGCGAGTGGCATCGTTGCCGCTCTGCACCGTGCAGAGCACGTGACCGGGCGCAGCTACGTGATCACCAACGGCGAGCCGCGAACGGTCGCCGAGCTGCTCGCCGGCATCTGCACTGCGGCCGGCGTTCGTGCGCCGCGCCTCAGCATCCCGGCTGGCATCGCCACGGCGGCAGGCAGCGTCATCGAACGCGTGTGGGCTGTGCGCCCCAGAAGCGACGAGCCGCCGATGACGCGCTTTCTTGCCGAGCAGCTGTCGACCTCGCACTGGTTCGATCAGCGCGCCACGCGCCGCGACCTCGACTGGAGGCCGGCGATCGGCATCGACGACGGCATGCGCAGGCTCGCTGAGCACTACCGCCGCACCCGGGCGTGACCGCCCCGCGCACCGCTGGCGCCTCAGCGAGCCCACAGCGATGAGCGGATAGAGTCGACGTGTTCCCTCGGGTAACTTCTCGGCCTTCGAAAGAGTGAGCATCATTTCTCGACGCGATCCGCACCAGCCGCGCACGCTGCTGCGCACAATGGTCATGCCGCGCTGGATCGCGCTGCTTGTTCTCGCTCTCGCGATCGCCGCCGCGTTCGCCGCACTCGGAAAGTGGCAGCTCGAACGCGCCTACCGTGCGGCCCCGACGCAACAGACGGCCCCGACCGAGACGGTGCGTCCGCTCACCGAGACCGTGCAGCCGGGAAGCCTGCTGCGAACCGAGCGCGTGGGGCAGAAGGTGAGCGTCGACGGCGAGTTCGTTCCCGGCGACTACCTCGTCATCACCGACCGGCTGAATGAGGGCGAAACGGGGTTCTGGGTTGCCGGACACCTCGTGACCGAGCAGGGCGATGCGCTCGCCGTTGCCCTCGGCTGGACGCCATCGAAGCAGAAGGCGGATGCTGTCGCGCAGCGCCTGAACGACGAGCAGCGTGCATCAGCATCCGTCACCGGCCGTGCCCTGAGCGCGCAGTTCCCCGAGCTCGACGAAGACGCCCCGTTCGAGATCACGGCCATGGCGCCGGCGCTCTTCGTGAACGTGTGGCACGAGATGGCCGAGACGGATGTCTACGAGATCTACGTCGTCTCCGACACCGCGCCCGAGGGGCTGGAGACCATCAGCTCCCCGCCCCCGGCGCAGAAGGTGGAGATCAACTGGCTCAACATCTTCTACGCCATCGAATGGGTCGTGTTCGCGGGCTTCGCCGTCTTCCTTTGGTACCGCATCGTGAAAGATGCGTGGGAGCGAGACATCGAAGAGCGTGAGCTTGCCCAGGCGGCGACAGACGCACCGAACGAGAAAGTAAACTAGAACCATGGCCCTTGAACCCCGAGCATCCGATCTGCCGAAGATTCCGGGTGCCCTGAAGTTCTATCAGGTGGCGTCGATCATCACGGGTGTGCTGCTGCTGGCGCTGTGCCTCGAGATGCTCGGGAAGTACGCGTTCGGCGTCGAGCTCGAGCTGGGCGGAGCCTACGGCTTTCTCGCCCTGGTTCCGAGCGGAAGCGTCGCCGCGATCAACCTCTCGATCGGCGTTCTCGTCGTGCACGGCTGGTTCTACGTCGTGTACCTCTTCGCCGACTTCCGGCTGTGGAGCCTGATGCGCTGGCCCCTGACGACGTTTGTGCTGATCGCGCTCGGCGGCGTCGTGCCGTTTCTCTCGTTCATCGTCGAAGCGAGAATGGCCAAGCGCGTGAGAGCGTACCTCGCCGAGCGGCAGGCGCGCGACGACCAGACCCGTGATGCCGAAAACCAGGAGGCAACCCATTAGCGAGCAGACCACGGCCATGCGGCCGGTTCTCGTCGTCGACTTCGGCGCCCAGTATGCCCAGCTCATCGCGCGTCGCGTGCGCGAGGCCCGCGTGTATTCGGAGATCGTGCCCCACACGATCACGGCGGCCGAGGTGCGTGAGAAGAACCCCGTCGGCATGATCCTCTCGGGCGGTCCGTCGAGCGTGTACGCCGACGGCGCCCCCGGCTTCGACAGCGAGATCTTCGACCTCGGCATTCCGACGCTCGGCATCTGCTACGGCTTTCAGGTGATGGCCCGCGCGCTCGGCGGCGAGGTGGCGCACACAGGCAAGCGCGAGTACGGCTCGACAGACGCCGAGCTGACCGGCGACGGCGGAACGCTGCTCACGGGACAGCCGGCCGAGCAGACGGTGTGGATGAGCCACGGCGACTCGGTGGCTGCGGCACCCGAGGGCTTTCAGGTACTGGCGTCGACAGCATCCACACCTGTCGCTGCGTTCGGCAACGACGAGCGCTGCCTGTACGGCGTGCAGTGGCACCCCGAGGTCAAGCACTCGGCATATGGGCAGAACGTTCTCGAGAACTTCTTGCACGAGGCCGCGGGCATTGCGCCCGACTGGAACTCGGGCAACGTCATCGCCGAGCAGGTCGAGCGCATTCGCGCGCAGATCGGCTCGGGCAAGGTCATCGCAGGGCTCTCGGGCGGCGTCGACTCCGCCGTCGCCGCAGCGCTCGTGCACGAGGCTGTGGGTGATCAGCTCACCGCCGTGTTCGTCGACCACGGGCTGCTGCGCCAAGACGAGCGGCGCCAGGTCGAAGAGGACTACGTTGCCGCGACCGGCATCCGCTTGGTCACCGTCGACGCGGCAGACGTGTTTCTCGATGCGCTCGATGGCGTGAGCGATCCCGAGCAGAAGCGCAAGATCATCGGCCGCGAGTTCATCCGCACGTTCGAGCGCGCTCAAGCCGACCTCGTCGCCGAATCGCTTGAGAGCGACGGAGACCCGATTCGCTTTCTCGTGCAGGGCACCCTGTACCCCGACGTCGTCGAGTCGGGTGGCGGAACCGGCACCGCGAACATCAAGAGTCACCATAATGTGGGCGGACTGCCCGAAGACATGACGTTCGAGCTCGTCGAGCCGCTGCGCACGCTGTTCAAAGACGAGGTGCGCGCGATCGGGCGCGAACTCGGGCTGCCGGAGGAGATCGTGGGGCGCCAGCCGTTCCCTGGACCGGGACTCGGCATTCGCATTGTCGGTTCGGTGACCGCCGAGCGGCTCGAGGTGCTGCGCGAGGCAGACGCCATCGTGCGCGAAGAGCTCACGGCGGCCGGGCTCGACAACGAGATCTGGCAGTGCCCCGTCGTGCTTCTCGCCGATGTGCGGTCAGTGGGCGTGCAGGGCGATGGGCGCACGTATGGGCACCCGATCGTGCTGCGGCCGGTCTCGAGTGAAGACGCCATGACCGCCGACTGGACGCGTGTTCCGTACGATGTGCTGGCGCGCATCTCGAACCGCATTACGAACGAGGTCGAAGAAGTGAACCGCGTTGTGCTCGACGTCACGTCGAAGCCGCCGGGCACCATTGAGTGGGAGTGATCTTCCCGCGCGCGGCTCAGGGCGCCATGACGAAGAGCTGCGCCACCGACGCCGCGACGCCGAGCACGAGCAGTCCGAGCGCGGTGTACCAGAGAACTCGCACGTGTGAATGCGGGTGTTCGAACCGGAACGTTCCCGGCCGCCCGTCGCGGTAGAAGATCTCCACCTCGGTTCGCCCGTTCAGCCAGTCGCGCTGCTCACGGCTGAGCTCGGCGTGCCCCGAGTGTTCGCCTCCGTCGATGAACCAGCGGATCGCGGCACCGTCGTCGTCAACGACGCCGTTCGTGCTGCGCCAGGTTCCCGACGTCACGTGAACGATGACCGCGATGACTGCGACGACGACGCACGCACCAAACGCGAACCACGATGCAAGCTCGAGGGCGAGCGAGAACATGTCGTTGCCGTCCACCTCGCTCCTTACGTCAGTCCTGCCACAGGCGCGGCACGGGTGGAATGATCCTAACGTCATCTGAAAGCTCAGTACGCGGGCACTTGAACTACGGCGGGTGAGCGCGGCAGGATGCTGGAATGAAGCAGTTGACCCCTGACGACATCGTGTCGAGCTTTGTGAACGCGACTCCAGAGCAGCTTGAGCGCCTGCCGCTTCCCGGATTGCACGAGACGATGTGGGACGAACGCGAGTACCTGGGGTGGCGTGATCCGCAGGCGGCACGGCTCGGGTACATCGTGCACTGGGCAGACGATCGCCCGGTCGGGATCGTCGTGCGCGCAGCATCCGGCGGTCTCAATCGTGGGATCGCCGCCATGTGCTCGTTTTGCCGATCGTCACAGCCCGCGACGCAAGTGCGCATGTTCTCGGCTCCGCGAGCCGGGGAGGCTGGGCTGAACGGCAACACGATCGGCACGTACATCTGCGAGGACCTCGCGTGTTCGATGCTCATTCGCATCACGCCGTCTCAGCCGCTGCAGCCCGACCTCGTCGAAACGCGGTCTCAGCGGTTGCTGGAGCGCGTGCAGGGATTCACCGCCGACGTCCTCAAGACGGCGTAGCCGTACAGCAAACGCCCCTCATCTGTGCGGACGAGGGGCGTTTGGCTGAAGCTCGAGGAGATCAGTCGCGCGTGATGGCGATCATGCGGAGGATCTCAAGGTAGAGCCAGACGACGGTCATCATGACGCCGAAGACTCCGGTCCAACCGAACTTGCGCGGCAGGCCGTTCTGAGCGCCCTGCTTGATGAAGTCGAAGTCGAGAACAAGCGAGTACGCCGCCATGATCACGACGAGAACGCCGAGGATCAGACCGAGCGGGATACCCGCGATCTCAACGCTGCCGCGAAGCCCCCACGGGTCGTCGTTGGCGCCGGTCCACATCAGAACGATGTTCACGAGCGAGAAGACGGCGTAGCCGATCATCGCGATCATGAAGACCTTGGTGGCGCGAGCCGAGGCGCGCACCTTGCCGCTGGCGAACAGGGCGAACGTCACGCCGAACACCGCGACGGTGCCGATGAGCGCCTGGCTCACGATGCCCGGGAACATGCTCTCGAAGATGCCCGAGATGCCGCCGACGAAGATTCCCTGAACACCCGCGTAGCTGAGCACGAGGGGAGCAGAAGGCTCCTTCTTGAAGATGTTGACGAGTGCGAGCACGAAGCCGGCGATGGCCGCGGGAATCGCGAGCGCGGGAATGAACCAGCCGACTGCCGCACCGACAAGGAGGATGCCGAACGCGATGACGGACTTGCCGAGGGTGTCTTCGACCGTCATGCGGTCGGTCTGCACAGCCGTCGCCGCCGGCTCGTCGTACATTTGCTGCAGCTGCTCTGCTGTGAGGTTCTGCGGCTGCTGAGCGACGCCGCCGCGCTGGAATCCGGCGTTGCGGAATGCCGGGTTGTCGATGGCCATGAGGCGTGATCCCTACTCTCGTATTGGGGGTGGAATACTATGCTTAACGCTATCGGAACTGGCTATGTTCCCGCAGAGAGCAAGGCGAATCCTCAGCTAGTACCCCTGCAGCAGCGCGGGCTCTGGACGTAGCCTGGGCACATGAGCGCACTCGTCATCGGACACCGCGGCGCCCCGGGGTATCGCCCCGAGCACTCCGCCGCGTCGTACCGCCTCGCGTTCGAGCTGGGAGCCGACGCCGTCGAGCCCGACGTCGTCGCCACGCGCGACGGTGTTCTCGTCGTGCGGCACGAGAACGAGATCGGCGGCACGACGGATGTCGCGCAGCATCCTGAATTCGCCGACAGGCGCACGACGAAGACCGTGCACGGAGCTGAGGTGACCGGCTGGTTCACCGAGGACTTCACGTGGGACGAGCTGCGATCACTGCGCGTACGTGAGCGGATTGCAGAACTGCGGCCGGACAGCGCCGCGTTCGACGGTAGGGAACGGATGCTGCGGCTCGCCGACGTGCTCGAGCTGCTGCGCGAGCACGAGCAGACGACGGGGCGACGCGTGGGACTCGTCGTCGAGATCAAGCACGCGACGTACTTCGCGGCGCTCGGGCTTCCCCTTGACGAGCTGCTGGCCCGCGAGCTCGCTCACTCCGGGTGGTCGGCCGAAACCGGCCTGGTGATCGAGAGCTTCGAGCTCGGCGTGCTCGAGCGGCTCAAGGCGAGCGGCCTCGACGCGCGCTACGTGTACCTGATCGAGAAAGCCGGAGCGCCGGCCGACCGCGTGGCGCGTGACGGCAGTGCCGCGCGGACCTACGCCGACGACCTCACCGACAGCGGGCTCGATGCACTCGCCGCGGCCGTCGACGGAATCAGCGTCGACAAGGCGTACCTGCTGCCGTGGACGCCGCTCGGCAGCAGCGTGGGCGACCTCGTTTCGCACGCGCACCGGCGCGGGCTTGTCGTGTACACCTGGACGCTGCGTCCCGAGAACGCGTTTCTCGACTCACGGCATCGAACGGGCGACGGCCGTGCGGCGTTCGGACGGTGGCAGCGCGAGTTCGACGAGATTCTGTCGACGGGCGTCGACGGGGTGTTCGCGGATCATCCCGATCTGGCTGTCAGCCGCACAGCTTAGACTTGAAGGGACATGACGAGCACCTCCACTTCTGACGCACACGGCAGCGAACAGGTCACGGACGATCCGGCGACTCCGGTGATCGTCGACTGGCCGACCGCTGGCATTCCGGGCGATGGCTCGGCAGCATCCGCTCACCTGCTTGACGGTCTCAACCCGCAGCAGCGCGAAGCCGTCGAATACCGGGGCAAGGCGCTGCTCATCGTCGCGGGGGCGGGGTCGGGAAAGACGCGCGTGCTCACGCACCGCATCGCGAGTCTCATCGAGAACCGCGAGGCGTGGCCGAGTCAGATTCTCGCCATCACGTTCACGAACAAAGCGGCGGCCGAGATGCGCGAGCGCGTCGAAGACCTGCTCGGCGGGCGCACAGAGGGCATGTGGATCTCGACGTTCCACTCGGCGTGCGTGCGCATTCTGCGGCGCGAGGCTGAGAACGTGGGCTTCGGCAAGAACTTCACCATCTACGACTCGTCAGACTCGCGCGTGCTGCTCAAGCGCATCATCAAGCGGTACGACGCCGACGTGCTCGGATTCACGCCCGCCAACGCGGCAGCGAAGATCTCCAAGCTCAAGAATGAGCTGGCGGATGCTGACAGTTACGCACGCAACGCGAACATGTCCGACCCGAATGAAGCTGCCTTCGTCGAGATCTTCCGCGACTACCAACGTGAGCTTCAGCGCGCCAGCGCGTTCGACTTCGACGACCTCATTGCGCAGACGGTGTACCTGTTCCGCGCGTTTCCGCAGGTGGCCGCGCTGTACCAGAAGAAGTTTCGCCACGTGCTCGTCGACGAGTACCAAGACACCAACCACGCGCAGTACGCGCTCATTCGCGAGCTGACGCGCGAGCCCGAGGCAGATGGTTTTCTTCCGGGTGTCGACGAAGGGGCATCGCTCACGGTCGTGGGCGATTCCGACCAGTCGATCTATGCGTTCCGGGGCGCCGACATTCGCAACATCGTCGAGTTCGAGCGCGATTTTCGCGGGGCGAAGGTGATTCTGCTCGAGCAGAACTACCGGTCGACGCAGAACATTCTGTCGGCGGCGAACGCCGTCATCGCGAACAACTTCGATCGCAAAGACAAGAAGCTGTGGACCGACATCGGGTCGGGCGACAAAATCATCGGCTTCACGGGATACTCCGGGCATGACGAAGCGCAGTTTGTTGCCGATGAGATCGAGCGTCTGCACGCCGACGGCCTCGCATACGGCGACATCGCCGTCTTCTATCGCACCAACGCGCAGACGCGCGCACTTGAAGAGATCTTCGTGCGCTCGGCGCTTCCGTACAAGATCATGGGCGGCACGAAGTTCTACGAGCGTGCCGAGATCAAGGACGCCTTCGCCTACCTCACGAGTGTGATGAACCCGGCAGACGAACTTGCGGTACGGCGCATCATCAATACGCCGAAGCGCGGCATCGGCCCGGCGACGGTGACGCAGCTGGCGAGCTTTGCGGAGAACGCCGAGACCACACTGCGCGAGGCATTGCGCGAAGCATCCACCCTCGGATTCGGACCCAAGGTGACGCGGGCGATCAGCGACCTGTCGAACGTGCTCGACGAGGCCGCTGCGCTCGCCGACGCGGGCAAGGTGAGCGAGGTGCTCACGACGCTGTTGCAGAAGAGCGGGCTCATCGACGCGCTGCGGATGAGCCGCGACCCGCAAGACGAAGCGCGCGCCGAGAACCTCGATGAGCTCGTCGCGGTCACCAAGGAGTTCGAGCGCAACAACCCCGACGGAACGCTCATCGACTTTCTCACCGAGGTGTCGCTCGTCGCCGCGGCCGACGACATCGACGACGCGAGCGGAACCGTGTCGCTCATGACGCTGCACACCGCGAAGGGCCTCGAGTACGACACGGTGTTCTTGACGGGCGTCGAAGAAGACCTGCTTCCGCACCGCATGTCGGCGAACGAGCCGGGCGGACCGTCGGAGGAGCGCAGGCTGTTCTACGTCGGCATCACGCGCGCCCGCAAACGGCTGTTTCTCTCGCTCGCCATGACACGCGCGCAGTTCGGCGAGACCGCTGTCGCGATGCCGAGTCGGTACCTGCAGGAGATCCCCGCCGAACTCATCGACTGGAAGCAGTCACCTGGTTCCGTCAATTCGCGCGGCGGTACGCAGTCGCGGGCGCTCAATGCGCGTCGCTGGTCGCCGGGCAGGGGGCAGGATGCTGCGGCACTGCCTCGCGCCGAGAAGAAGCAGTGGCCTAACAAAGTCACGAACACCGTGCGCGACAACGGCGACCTCGAGCTCGCAGCGGGCGACCGCATCCGTCACTCGGACTTCGGTGAAGGCCGCGTGCAGAATGTGACGGGCGAGGGCACGAAGCGCGTTGCCCACGTTCTGTTCGATGCAGCGGGCGCGAAGAAGCTCCTGATCAAGATCGCTCCTATCGAGAAGCTCTGAGGTGGCGCGCCGGTGGGCGTACCTCAAGGAGTGCCGCACGAGCGCTGAACGAAGCAGAGACAGGCAGACGATCAGCGAACGGAACGCATCTCGGCACGCACGCTGCGCACGAACACGATGGCAGGACGATGACGGATGCCGCGAGGCAGCCACCTCCACAGCATCCGCGCGATTGTCATGACCACCTCGAACCGGCGTTGCCGCGCCCGCGACCAAGGGAGCCCGTACGCGTCACGCAGGGTGCCGTCGAGGAGCCCCGCGGTGACGAGCCGCGCAAGAGGCATGGCCGCCTTCAGCCACAGCGGAGCCACGCGCGGAAAGAGCAGGTCGTGCGCCACACGGCGCGCCTCGGGTGTGACGTGCAGGGCGGCGTGGGCGTCGTTCCAGTACTTCTCGAACGCCGCACGGTCGCCGGGCCACAGGTGCTTCGGCATGCCGAGCGCTGTGCCGAGCACGGCGTACTCGCGGTAGAGCTTCTCGGCGGTGGCGTCGGGCAAGGGCCCGTTGATGCGTGCGTCGAGGTCGATCGCCGTTCGATACAGCGTCGCGGCCACCCAGAGCTGCAGGCCGGAATCGCTCGCCGAGTAGGCGGGGCGATTTGCGACAGCATCCGCTCTCACCGGCCGATGCGCGACACCGACCTTGCGCGCGACGTAGCGGCGCTCGGCCCCCGTTCCGTACACCTGCACGTAGATATACGAGAGCGTCGAATGCAGCCGGTCAAGAGGCCTCGAGGCGAAGTCGCTGTGATGGGCGACGCCGAGACCGACCCGTTCGTCGGCGATCTGCAGCAGGATCGCTGCGCCGCCGCCGGCAATGAGAACCGCCTCTGCCGCGATATCTCTGATGTCACGCACCTGCCGCATGGCCTCAGGCTACGCGCTATTCCGCATGGCGGCCCCGCGCCCGAGCCCTGTCGCGGCCCGGAGTAAAGTGGGGGTGGCGATTTTCTCTCGGCGTCGAGAATGCCGAGCGCGTCGCGATACGACAACACAACGCAACGCCCCTGAAAGCGGTTAGGAACCTACGTGGATCTTTACGAGTACCAGGCACGAGACCTGTTTGAGAAGCATGAGGTCCCGGTGCTCCCGGGCATCATCGCGGACACTCCCGAGGAGGTGCGCGCAGCAGCAGAGAAGCTCGGCGGTGTCGTCGTTGTCAAAGCTCAGGTGAAGATCGGGGGCCGTGGCAAGGCCGGTGGGGTCAAGGTCGCCAAGAACCCCGACGAGGCAGAAGAGGCAGCACGCGCGATTCTCGGTCTCGACATCAAGGGGCACACCGTCAAGCGCGTCATGGTCGCCGGTGGCGCCCGCATCGCGCAGGAGTTCTACTTCTCCGTGCTGCTCGACCGCGCCAACCGCTCGTACCTGTCGCTGTGCAGCGTCGAGGGCGGCATGGAGATCGAGCAACTCGCCGTCGAGAAGCCTGAAGCGCTCGCGCGCGTCGAGGTGGACCCGCGGGTGGGCATCGACGAGACAAAGGCTCGCGAGATCGCCGAGTCGGCGAAGTTCCCGGCAGAGCTCGTCGAGAAGGTCGTTCCCGTCTTCGTGAAGCTTTACGACGTGTACACGGGTGAAGACGCGACGCTCGTCGAGGTCAACCCGCTCGTGCTCACCGAAGAGGGCGACATCATCGCGCTCGACGGCAAGGTCTCGCTCGACGAGAACGCCGGCTTCCGCCACCCCGGGCACGAAGAGCTCGAAGACAAGGCAGCCGCAGACCCGCTCGAGGCCAAGGCCAAGGCGCAGGACCTCAACTACGTGAAGCTCGACGGAGAGGTCGGCGTCATCGGAAACGGTGCGGGTCTCGTCATGTCGACACTCGACGTCGTCGCCTACGCCGGTGAGAGCCACGGAAACGTGAAGCCGGCCAACTTCCTCGACATCGGCGGCGGAGCCTCGGCCGAGGTCATGGCCGCGGGACTCGACGTCATTCTCGGCGACGAGCAGGTCAAGAGCGTGTTCGTCAACGTCTTCGGCGGCATCACCGCGTGCGACGCTGTCGCGAAGGGCATCGTCGGCGCGCTCGCCGAACTCGGCGACAGCGCGAACAAGCCGCTCGTCGTTCGCCTTGACGGCAACAACGTCGACGAGGGCCGGCGCATCCTCGCGGAGGCGAACCACCCCCTCGTCACGCTCGCCGCGACTATGGACGAGGGTGCCGACAAGGCCGCCGAACTCGCGAACGCCCGCTGAGACACACTGAGCTTTAGGAACAACTGATATGTCAATCTTCCTCAACAAGGATTCCAAGGTCATCGTCCAGGGCATCACGGGCGGTGAGGGCACGAAGCACACCGCCCTCATGCTGAAGGCCGGCACCAACGTCGTCGGCGGCGTCAACGCTCGCAAGGCGGGAACGACCGTCAAGCACGGTGACGTCGAGCTGCCCGTCTTCGGTACCGTCGAAGAGGCCATGCAGAAGACGGGTGCCGACGTGTCGATCGCGTTCGTGCCCCCGGCGTTCACGAAGGACGCCGTCATGGAGGCCATCGACGCCGAGATTCCGCTTCTCGTGATCATCACCGAGGGTGTTCCCGTCGGCGACTCGGCCGAGTTCTGGGCGTACGCGCAGCAGAAGAGCAACAAGACCCGCATCATCGGCCCGAACTGCCCAGGCATCATCACTCCCGACGAGTCGCTCGTCGGCATCACGCCGGCCAACATCACGGGCAAGGGCCCGATCGGCCTCGTGTCGAAGTCGGGAACCCTGACCTACCAGATGATGTACGAGCTGCGCGAAATCGGCTTCTCGACGGCCATCGGCATCGGCGGCGACCCCATTATCGGCACGACCCACATCGACGCCCTCAAGGCGTTCGAGGCCGACCCCGAGACCAAGGCGATGGTCATGATCGGCGAGATCGGCGGGGATGCTGAGGAGCGCGCAGCCGACTTCATCAAAGAGAACGTGACGAAGCCGGTCGTCGGCTACGTCGCCGGCTTCACGGCTCCAGAGGGCAAGACGATGGGCCACGCGGGTGCCATCGTCTCGGGTTCCGCGGGAACCGCTCAGGCGAAGAAGGAGGCCCTCGAGGCCGCAGGCGTCAAGGTCGGAAAGACCCCGAGCGAGACCGCGCAGCTCATGCGCGAGATCATCGAATCTCTCTGATCTCTGTCACCGTCAGGCCCCGCCGGTTCTCGGCGGGGCCTGACGTGTTTCTCGGTGAGCCGCGGGTAAGCTTGGCCACCGGATGAACCGCCTGACTGCCTCCCTTCTCGCCGCTCTCGAAGCGTTCATCGTCGTGGCCATCGGCGTGTTCCTCCCGCTCGTTCCGCTCACTCTGCTCTGGGCGATCCAGTACGACTTCAGCGTCGACTGGTTCGTGTTCTGGCGCGCCGCCGCAGACATCTGGCTTCTCGGCAACGGCGTCGACCTCACCGTGACCCTCAACGAGGCGACGCTTCAGATCGTGGGAATCCCGGATGCTGCCGAAAGCTTCGTCGTGTCGTTCGCGCCGCTCGCGTTCGCGCTGTTCACCGTGCTCATGGGAGTGCGCACGGGGCGACGGTCCGTGCGTAGCGGCTCGTGGCTGCCTGCTGTCATCACCTCGTTCGCCGTGTTCGTCGTCTTCTCGGGGATCGTGGGTATCACCGCGATCAACGCGATCGCGTCGCCCTCAGCGTGGCAAGCCTTCGTCGTTCCCGCCCTGGTGTGGGCACTCGGCCTCGTCATCGGGGTTGCGATAGAGCTCGCCAGCACCGACGACGACGATCGCATCGTGCAGCGCGTCTTGGATCTTCGTGATCGCATGCCGTCGCACGTCGACACGATCGTCATGTCTGGCATCCGTGCCGCGACCGGTGCCGTTGCGCTGCTGATCGTCGGCGCGGGACTCGTCGTGACCGTGAGCATCGTTGTCGGATTCAGCTCCGTCATCTCGCTGTACCAGGCCGCCCAGGTCGGGGTTGTCGGGGGCATCTCCGTCACACTCGCCCAGATCGCCTACATGCCCAACGTGGTCATCTGGACGGCATCCTGGCTCGTCGGTCCCGGCTACACGCTGGGAGAAGGATCCATCGTGTCGCCCTCGGGAACGATCACGGGACCGGTTCCGAGCATCCCGCTGCTCGGGAGCCTGCCCGGCACGGACCTCGCGTTCGGCTTTGTCGGGCTCGCGATTCCGATCGTCGCCGGTTTCATCGCGGCACTCTCGGTGCGCCACCGCGTCGTCGCCGCCATCGGCATACGGTCGAAAATCGCCTCCCTCGCGCTGAGCGCCCTCGTCATCGGCGTAATCGCCGGCATCGAGATGGCGCTCCTGGCCTGGTGGTCGGCGGGCGCGGCAGGGCCGGCACGTTTCGTCAGCGTCGGACCGGATCCCCTCGCCGTCGGTGGCATGTGCGCGGCTCTCGTCGCCGTCGGCGCCCTCGTGGGCATGGCATCGGGAAGCTTAGAGCGGGTCGCGTCGTCCGCGCGCTCGGCCGCGCGAGGGATGCATTCGCACGACCGGTAAGATGAACGGGTGCTCTCACTCGTCGTGCTGATCTCCGGCGGGGGCTCCAACCTCCGTGCCCTCCTCGACGCGGCATCAGACGCCGAGTTTCCCGCGCGAATTCTGGCCGTTGGAGCCGACAGGGATGCTGAGGGACTCGCACACGCCGAAGAGTTCGGGATCCCGACGTTCACCGTTCCCTACACATCGTTCGGCAGCCGCGACGAATGGGGGGAGGCGCTCCTCGAGCAGATCCGCGTGTGGGACGCGGACGTCGTCGTGCTGTCGGGGCTCATGAGATTGCTTCCAGCATCCGTCGTCAGCGCTCTCTCGCCCAACCTCATCAATACGCACCCGGCCTACCTTCCGGAATTTCCCGGCGCGCACGCCGTTCGCGACGCGATCGCCGCGGGCGCGACGGAGTCCGGAGCATCCATCATCGTTGTCGACAACGGCGTCGACACGGGTTCGATCATCGTGCAGGAACGCGTTCCCGTCGCTCCAGGCGACACGGAGCACTCGCTGCACGAGCGCATCAAGCCCGTAGAGCGCCGTCTGCTCGTACAGACCGTGCTCGACATTGCCAACGGTCTCGACCTGCGCACGATCTAATCCCCAATCGAAGGAGCAGCAATGAGCGGACCCAGCCACGACAAGAGCCTGTATCGCGAGCGCGACATCGTTCCGATCAAGCGGGCGCTCCTCTCGGTGAGCGACAAGACCGGCCTCGTCGAACTCGCCAGCGCCCTCGCGAACGCGGGCGTCGAGATCGTGTCGACCGGCTCGACGGCGCAGACCATTCGCGACGCGGGATACCCCGTGACCGACGTCGCCGCCATGACCGGGTCTCCCGAGATGCTCGACGGCCGCGTCAAGACGCTTCACCCGTCAGTGCACGCCGGGCTGCTCGCCGACCTGCGACTCGAGTCGCACGAGCAGCAGCTTGCCGACTTCGACATCGAGCCGTTTGAGCTCGTGGTCGTCAACCTGTATCCCTTTGTCGAGACCGTCGCCTCGGGCGCCGAGTCCAACGACGTCGTCGAGCAGATCGACATCGGCGGTCCTTCAATGGTGCGCGCCGCGGCCAAGAATCACCCGAACGTCGCTGTCGTGGTCTCGCCCGGGTCGTATGGCGAGATCATCGAGGCGGTCAAGTCGGGCGGCACGAGCCTCGTTCAGCGTCGCGCGCTCGCGGCCGCCGCGTTCTCGCACACCGCGTCGTACGACACGGCTGTCGCCGGGTGGTTCACGGATGCTGTCGAGGGCTTCGGCTCGTCGCTGACGATCCAGGGCGAGCTGTCGCACGTGCTGCGCTACGGCGAGAACTCGCACCAGGAGGCCGCGCTGTACCTCCGTGCCGGAGGCCAGGGCATCGCGCAGGCGACCCAGCTGCATGGCAAAGAGATGAGCTTCAACAACTTCACAGACGCCGACGCCGCCGTGCGCGCCGCGTACGACTTCGCCGAGCCCGCCGTCGCCGTCATCAAGCACGCGAACCCGTGCGGCATCGCCGTCGCCAAGCCCAAGGCGAGCGACCCGATCGCCTCGGCACACCGCCGCGCGCACGACACCGACCCCGTGTCGGCCTACGGCGGCGTGATCGCGGCAAACCGCACGGTGACGCTCGGCATGGCCGAGGCCGTGAAAGAGATCTTCACCGAGGTGATCGTCGCGCCCGGCTTCGAGGACGACGCGCTCGCTCTTCTGCAGACCAAGAAGAACCTGCGCATTCTGCAGCTTCCCGAGGGCTTCGCGCTCGAACCGCTCGAGGCCAAGCAGATCTCGGGCGGACTGCTCGTGCAGCAGTCCGACCGCTTTGATCCCGAGGCGAACATCACGGAGGGCTGGGAGCTCGTCTCCGGCGACGCGGCAGACGACACAACGCTCGCCGATCTGGCGTTCGCGTGGAAGGCGTGCCGCAGCGTCAAGTCCAACGCCATTCTGCTCGCCAAGTCGGGTGCGGCAGTCGGCGTGGGTATGGGGCAGGTCAACCGCGTCGACTCGTGCGAACTCGCGGTGAAGCGCGCCGGCGACCGCGCGGCGGGCTCCGTCGCAGCATCCGACGCCTTCTTCCCGTTCGCCGACGGACTCGAGATCCTGCTGAAGGGCGGAGTCAAGGCCGTCGTTCAGCCCGGCGGCTCCGTGCGCGACGACGAGGTCATCGCGGCGGCAAAGGCAGCGGGCGTCACCATGTACTTCAGCGGAGAGCGCCACTTCTTTCATTGAGCGCGGTGTGAATCCGATCAGCGGGGCCGGGCGCGTGGCGTGCCCGGCCCCGCGCATCCCGTAGGCTCTTTGTCATGACTGTCACCTGGGCCCGCCGCGTCATCGCGTCGCTCGCATCCGCCGTTCTCGTCGCACTTCTCGCTCACGTTGCCGCGGTGACAGCGTTCTTTCTCGTCAACCAGATGCAGCCGACCATCATCGGCCCGGCAAGCTCGTACTTCATTCTCGCGAGCCTCTTCACATTTCTGCTGCTATTCATTGCGGGGATGCTGGGGGCGCTGACGAGCTGGAAGTGGGCTCTGCCCGCCGGCATCGTCGTCGGCATCGTCGCCCCGGTTGTCGGCGTCATCCTCACCACGCTGCAGCAGGGCGGCTCGATGTCGGGCGAGATCTTCGGGCTCATCGTGGCAACGCTCACGAGCACGAATGCCATCTACGCGCTCGCCGTGTTCATCGGCGTTCCCACCGCCGGCCGTGCCGTCTACGCGGCGACCGTCGGCTACCGCGAAGCGCCTCGCGCCGCCGAGCGGCGCATCGCCCTCGTGCGGCTGCCGGCGACGGCGCTGACCGAGAGCGACGACGAGACCGAGGCGCTCATCGATTCGGACCTCGCGGACAAGCAGTGGGATGCCTACACGGCGGCGTTCGAAGACAACGGCTGGACGACGCGGGAGGTTCCGTTCGCGAGCGAGCTTCCCGACTCCGTGTTCGTGCAAGACGGCGTGGTTCTGCTCGATGACCTCGCGATCATCACGCGCCCGGTCGACGAGACCAGGCGGCGTGAGCTCGACGGCATCGAAGAGACGGTGCAAGACCTCGGATTCACCGTGGAGCGGGTCATGGACCCCGGCACCTTCGAGGGCGGCGACGCCCTGCTCGTCGGCGACACGCTGTACGTCGGGCGCACGGAGCGCACGAACGCCGAGGGCATCCGCCAGCTGCGCAGCATTGCCGCCCCGTACGGCTACTCCGTTGTCGCGGCTCCCATGAGCAAGGTCCACCACCTCAAGGCAGCGATCACGGCGCTTCCCGACGGCACGTTCATCGGCGACCCCTCGTCGATCGACGAGATCGGCCTGTTTCCTGGGTTCATCGCGGCTCCTGAGCCCGCAGGGGCAGCGGTCGTCGTACTCACCGACGACACGGTGCTGCTCGCAGCATCCGCCCCCAAGACGGCCGATCTGCTTGAAGACCTCGGCTACACGGTCGTCACCGCCGACATCTCGGAGTTCGAGAAGCTCGGCGGTTCGGTGACATGCCTCTCTGTTCGGGTGCGCTGAAAAACACCTCTTGCGCCTGCGAACAGAACTCGTCTAGTCTAAAAGGCTGCGTGCTGACCAGCGGTCATGCAGCACGATCCACGAGTACGTAGGGAGGCCGACATGTCGATTGCCATTTCTGGGCAGCAGCCGAGCGGTCGTCTCCTCCGAGCCCGCGCGGTCGTCGGATATTCCGGCCCCGTCGGCGCCATGTAGCGCCAGCCTCTCCCGCAACCCGCACCGAGCCGGAGAACTCCGGCCCGTACTCCCACGGCGCGCACCGGCGTCCGCCGTCCGTCATGACCGTTGTCAGAACCACAAGCGAGACTCACCACTATGTCCGGCACTGAAGCCACGCGAAAATCAGACCTCAACACCGTGCAGGCGATCTGGCGCATCTACCCCTTCGCCAAGCACGCCCTGCCGCGCATCTCGCTCGGCATGATCGCCGCGCTGCTCGGTTCGATCGTCGCGCTCATCATTCCCATGGTGCTCGAGCGCCTCGTCAACGGTGCCCTCGCGCAGCGCGATCCTGCCGAGATCTGGCCCGCTGTGGGGCTCATTCTGGCGCTCGGTGTTCTCGAGGCGGCCATGATCGCCCTGCGCCGCTGGTTCGTGCTGCTTCCCGGCACAACGGTCGAGGCCAAGATGCGCAATGAGATCTACCGCCAGCTTCAGGATCTTCCGGTCGCGTTCCACGACCGGTGGCCGTCGGGCCAGCTGCTGTCACGCATGATGCAGGACCTCAACATGATCCGCCGCTGGCTGTCGTTCGGCATCGTGCTGCTCGTCGTCAACATTCTGACGATCGTGATCGGCACCGTCGTGCTGTTCACATGGCACTGGCTGCTCGGCACCATCTTCTTGATCTGCGCGATTCCTGTGTGGATCTACGGGTACGCCTTCGAGAAGAGGTACTCGACGATCGCGCGACGCAGCCAGGACCAGGCGGGCGACCTCGCAACGAACGTCGAAGAGTCCGTTCACGGCATCCGCGTGCTCAAGGCGTTCGGTCGCGGCAAGCATGCGCTCAAGGGCTTCTCTGTTCGCGCCGAAAGCCTGCGGGGCGTCGAAATCGAAAAGGCGAAGGCGATCGCCGGCATCTGGTACTGGCTGATTCTTCTGCCCGACATCGGGTTCGGCCTGTGCCTCGTTGCGGGCATCTGGCTTGCGTCGCAGGGGCAGATCGACGTGGGGGAGCTCTTCGCGTTCTTTGCCACAGCAACGGTTCTGCGATTCCCGATCGAGTCCATCGGCTTTCTGCTCTCGATGACGTTCGACACGCGCACCGCGATCGACCGCGTCTTCGAGGTGCTCGACGAGGTGAACACGATCACCGACCCCGAGTATCCCGAGACCATCGAGAACCCGCAGGGGCGTCTCGAGTTCGCCGACGCGCACTTTCGTTTCGCCGACTCTCCCGCCCGCTATCCCGACCTGATCGACGGGGTGAATCTCACGATCCAGCCGGGGGAGACCATGGCTCTGGTCGGGCTGACCGGATGCGGCAAGACGACGCTCACGTCGCTCACCACGCGCATCTACGACCTCACGGGTGGGGCCGTGCTGCTCGACGGCGTCGACGTGCGCAACCTGACGCGCGGCGAGCTTCGGCGGCACATTGCCATGGCCTTCGAAGATGCGACGCTGTTCTCAGCATCCGTGCGTGACAACGTTCTGCTGGGTCGCGAAGACCTCGATCTCGACAGCGACGAAGCCCAGCGCGTGCTCGACGAGGCGATCGGCATCGCGCAGGCCCAGTTCGTGCACGATCTCCCGTACGGCGTCGACACGCTGGTCGGTGAAGAGGGCTTGAGTCTCTCGGGCGGGCAGAGGCAGCGCCTCGCGCTTGCCCGGGCCGTTGCGGCAGCACCGTCGGTGCTCGTTCTCGACGACCCGCTCTCGGCACTCGACGTCGACACGGAGGCGCTGGTCGAGGCTGCGCTGCGGCGTGTGCTGGCCTCGACAACAGCGCTCATCGTGGCGCACCGGCCGTCGACGGTGGCGCTCGCCGATCGGGTCGCCCTCATGCAGAACGGGCGAATCGTCGACGTCGGCACCCACACAGAACTGCTCGCGCGCAACGAGCACTACAGGTTCGTGATCTCTTCTCTCGAAGACGAAGAGAAGCGCGAACGCGAGGAGGTCGCACAATGAGCACCGCGACGGTGCACGGGGTCTCGGGCGAAGAGCGCGGAGACCTCACGAAAGAAGAGAGCAGGCAGATTCGGCAGAGGTCGCTTCGCCTTCTCGGCTCGCTGCTGAAGCCGCTGCGCAAGCGCGTCGTCGCCGCGATGATCCTCGTGATCATCTCGACGGCCGCGAGCGTCGCCGGTCCCGCCCTGATCGCGTTCGGCATCGACACGGCGCTTCCCGCCGTGCTCGAGCGCGCCGATTGGCTTCCGGCTCTCGGCGTCGGGGTCGTGTACCTCGTGACCGCGCTCGCTGCAGCGACGTTCATGGCCAGCTACGTCGTCGCGAGCGCGCGCGTCAGTCAGGCGGTTCTTCTCGATCTGCGCATGCGCGTGTTTCAGCACACGCAGAAGCTCAGCCTCGAGTTTCACGAGTCCTACACATCGGGGCGCATCATCTCGCGCCAGACGAGCGACCTCGACGCGATCAAGCAGCTGCTCGACGAGGGCATCAGCCAGCTCGTGAACGGGATCCTCTACATGGGGTTCATCTTCGGCGCGCTGTTTCTGCTCGACTGGACGAGCGGTCTCGTCGTCGTGGGGTCCGTCGTTCCGCTGTACTTCCTGACGCGCTGGTTCCAGAAGCGCTCGCAAGTCATGTTCCGGCAGTCGCGCGTTCTGTCAGCGCGGGTGATCGTGCACTTCGTGGAGTCCATGACCGGCATTCGAGCCGTCAAGGCGTTCCGCAAAGAGAAGCGCAATGAAAAGGAGTTCGGGCGGCTCGTCGAGGACTACCGCGACATCAACGCCCGCACCATTCAGCTTTTCGGCATCTACGAGCCAGGCATCATCATGATCGGCAACCTCGCGGTCGCCGCGGTTCTGCTCGTCGGCGGGTTCCGCGTGGTCGGCGGCTACATGGAGATCGGCGCTCTGCTGGCGGCCGTGCTGTACGTGCGACGCTTCTTCGACCCGATGGAAGAGATGGCGATGTTCTACAACGCCTACCAGTCGGCCGCAGCGGCGCTCGAGAAGATCTCGGGCGTGCTTGAGGAGCGTCCGAGCGTTCCCGATCCGACAACGCCCATCGATCTCTGGACGGCGAAAGGACGTGTCACTTTCGATGACGTGACGTTCGCGTACAACGACAAGACAACGGTGCTGCCGAGCTTCTCGCTCGACATTCCGGCCGGTCAGACGATCGCGCTCGTCGGGTCGACGGGAGCAGGCAAGTCGACGCTCGCCAAGCTCATCTCGCGTTTCTACGATCCGAGTGAAGGAGCGGTGCTGCTCGACGACGTCGATCTGCGCCGCATGCACCCGAAGGATCTTCGGCGTGCGATCGTGATGGTCACGCAGGAGGCATATCTGTTCTCGGGCACGGTTGCCGACAATATCGCGCTTGGGCGACCGGATGCGACGCGTGACGAGATCATGGAGGCCGCGCGCGCTGTCGGTGCCCATCAGTTCATCGAGGATCTCCCGGACGGGTACGACACCGACGTGAACAAGCGCGGCGGGCGCGTCTCCGCCGGGCAGCGGCAGCTTGTCTCGTTCGCTCGGGCGTTTCTCGCCGATCCGGCCGTGCTGATCCTCGACGAGGCGACGGCGTCGCTCGACATTCCGAGCGAGCGGCTCGTTCAAGAGGCGCTGCAGACACTGCTGGCCGACCGCACAGCCGTGATCATCGCCCACCGGCTCTCGACGGTTGCGATCGCCGATCGTGTGCTCGTGATGGAGCACGGGCGCATCGTCGAAGATGGGTCTCCGGCTGAGCTGATCGGCGGAACCGGAAGGTTCGCGCAACTTCACGCCGCGTGGCGCGACTCCCTCGTGTAGGTCGAGGCTGCCGCTACGCTGGCTGTGTGGAGTCGCCAGCAGAATCACGGATCGCCGTGCGGAATCTTCCGCCTGGAGCCTTCGCATTCGTCATGGCGACGGGAATCATCTCCCTCGGGCTGCACTTCGAGGGAATCGACGTGCTGTCGGTCATTCTGCTGGTCATCACTGCCGCCGCGTATCTGATTCTCGTCGTGCTCACAGTGTGGCGCGGCATCCGTTACCCTCGTCGAGTTGTCGACGACTTTTCGACGGCGCACAACGGATTCTCGTTCTTCACGTTCGTGGCTGGAACCAACGTGCTCGGCGCCCGGATCGCGGCGCAGGACGGCAGCGTGACCGTTCCACTCGTGCTTCTCGCGGTGAGCTTTGCCGCGTGGCTCGTGCTCGGCTACGTTATTCCGGGGCTCGTGATCGGGCGCCACCAGGGCGCCGACATTCTCGCCGGGCTCAACGGGACATGGTTCATCTGGTCGGTGGCGAGTCAATCGCTCGCCGTGCTCTCCGCCTCCCTTGAGCCGAAAATGCCGCACGGCCTCAGTGACGCACTCTCCATCGTCGCCGTGCTGTCGTGGGGGATCGGTCTTATTCTGTACGGCGTCATCGGCTGTGCCGTCGTCATCCGGCTGCTGACGCGGGGAATTCCGGCCGCGGAGCTCGGGCCGCCGTACTGGGTGACGATGGGTGCCGGGGCGATCACCGTGCTCGCGGGATCTCGTATCGTCGAGATGACCGATACCGCCATGGTGAGTGTGGTTCGAGCCCCGGTTGCAGCAGCCGCCGTCGTGTTCTGGGCCTTCGCGACCTGGCTCATTCCCGCACTCATCGGCATCGGGCTGTGGCGCCACAAGATCAAGCACGTTCCTCTGCGTTACGAGGCTTCCCTCTGGAGTATGGTCTTTCCGCTCGGCATGTATGCGGTCGCGGGAATCTACCTCGGCGAGGCCGACAATCTCCCCATCGTGGGCTGGATCGGCAGTCGCTTTCTCTGGGCCGCCCTCGCGGTCTGGGCTGTTGTCTTCGTCTGGCTGATCGTGACGTTCATTCGGGAGCTCCGGCTGCGACGCACGGCATCGCTCTCGGCCTGAGGCGCGCAGGGTATGCGCTTTCCCTCCTTTCGGGTACGCTGTCCGATGTGACACCCGATCGTGGGTGGTCGCGACCTCAGTGCCGAGGAGACCAAGGGAGTGCGCATGCGCAGTGTCAGCCGTCGAACCGTTCTCACCGCGACGGGGGTGGCTGCGCTCGCCGCCGCTTTTCCCGCCCCTCAGCTCGCCTTCGCCGCGAGTCCGCGCAACGCCACGGTCGCCGAGGGCGGCAGCGCGCTGCTCGAGAACATCGTGGCCAGCCTCGCGGGTACGAGCGAGACGAATGCTGCAGCCGACGTGCAACCCAAGCTCGAGAAGCTCTACGCGACGGCGAAGAAGAACCTCGATGCCCTGGTGTCCGACCCGACGACGGAGCTCTTTCCCGGCCTCGAGCTCGGCAGCAATGACCGCAACCTCGAGACGACGTATCAGCGCCTCTTCGAGATCGCCGTCGCCATTGCCATGCCGGTCCCGGCTGCGGCGTCGGTTCCCGACGACCTGAGCCGCAATGCCGATGCAGCGCGCAGGGTCATCTCGGGTTTGAGGTGGCTGTTCGACACCTACTTCGAAGACCAGGATGCCGGTTACTACGGCAATTGGTACAACTGGGAGATCGGCATACCGACGCACGTCGGTCGCACCCTCGCCCTCGTGCACGCAGACGTCGCCGAGGCAGACCCAGAGCTTGCAAGCCAGTACGTCAGCGCGATGGACAAATACCTGCGCAACGGCATAGACGGCGACGTCGATCTCGATTCGCGCTTTCACACGGGAGCCAATCTGGCCGACATCACGACGAACCGCATCGTGCAGGGCGCCGTCGTGGGGGACTCCGCGCGCATCACGAAGGCGATCTCCGATCAGCTCACGGTCTACCAGATCATCGACCCGTATCACCTGCAGCATGGCGTGACAGACGGCTTCTACGCGGATGGCTCGTTCATTCAGCATTCGTCTGTCGCCTACACGGGAAGCTACGGAATCGGGCTTCTCGAGCGCGTGACCACAACGATCGCGATGCTCGACGGAACCTCGTATTCCACAGAGCCTGACCTCGAGTCGCGCATCAACGACTGGCTGGCGACCAGTTTCTCGCCCGTCATCGTCGAGGGCTGGATGATGGAGATGATCAAGGGCCGCGCGGTGTCGCGCACAGCCACGGGCTACACGAACGCGACGAAGGTCGTCGAGTCGGTGGTCGCTCTCTCGGCCCTCGCCACCGAGGAATCGGCCGCCAAGCTCAACGCGTACGTCGCCTACCTGCACGGGTTGGCACACATGAGCATCGCACCCGAGTCCTTCTCGGATCCGGCGAACATCGTTCGGTACGCGGCGACCGTGTCCGACGGCTCGATCTCGCCTCAGAACCTCGTGCCCGAGTCGGCCACGTTCGCCTACAACGCGATGGATCGCCACGTGCACCACCGCGGCGCGTACACCTTCGCGCTCGCCCGCAGCTCAGAGCGCGTGAGCAAGTACGAGTACATGAGCGGTGAGAATCTGAGGCCGTGGTTTCAAGGCGACGGCGCGCACTATCTGTATCTCGCGGGAGACGACCAGACGGAGGCGTTCGGTGTCGACTACTTCACGGTCACCGATGCCATGCAACTGGCCGGAGTGACGGCGCCGGTTGAAGACCGTGCCACGATTCCAGAGCTCTACGGCACCCCGTACTATGACAATCCGGATGCCGGTTTCACGTCGTCGTCGGTCAAGCAGAACACCTATGTCTACTTCCCGCTCGGTACGAACGCGTACTCAGGGGGAACGACTCTCGGTGCCTATGCCGTCGCGGGCATGCAGCAGTCAGACGATGCCGCGTACGCGGCGAAGCAGGCCGGGGATCTGCCCGACGATTTTGTCGTCTACGCGAACTCACGCTCCACGAAGTCGTGGTTCATGTTCGACGACGAAATCGTGGTTGTCGCCTCGGGCATCGGCGATGAACACGACCGAGCGACGGTGACGACGCTCGACAGTCGTATGGCCGGCACCGCCGATGCCGTCAGCATCAGCGGCGAGACGCGGGACGGAAGCCCCGTGTCAGGCGCAGGCACCATGTCGTCGCCCGGCTGGCTGCGCTATGCGAACGAGACACGCGGAAACGCGCTCGGCTACGTGTTCTACACCGACAACACGATCGATGTTCGACTTGAGTCCGTGGAGCGCAGCCATCGGTTCATTCGCACGTCAAACTCCGACACGCTCGTCTCGAAGACCGTCTTCGATCTCTCCGAGACACGGGCTGCTGGCTCAGAATCCGGGATGCTGGCCTACGCCATCGTTCCCGGCGCCACGGCCGAGTCGCTTGCGAATCGACGCTCCGAGCCGCAGATCGTCGAGCACAGCGATGACGTTCATGCCGTGCGGCACGACGGGCTCGGCCTGCTCGGCATCAACGTGTTCTCCACGGGTGAGCACGAGATCGGTAAGCTCACCGTCGATGGTCCGGCGGCTGTTCTGGCGCAGAACGCCGACAGGGGCCGCACGGTCATCGCCGTCTCGGATCCGACCTTCGCGCGCGACACGGTGAGCATTACGATTCCCGACAATCGCGCGGTCCTCGACGACGAGCACCCCCACGTCACAGCACATCGCGTGAAAGGTGCCACGCGCCTGGACTTCACGACGCGTCACGCCTACGGCGCGACGATCACGGTCACGGTGCGGGGGCGCGGCATCGTCTAAGGTCGGCGTCTCACGCCACGAACGCCGAGCGATCGAGGCGGTACGCCGCTCCCGTCAGGCGCAGGGGAGTGCCCTCTGCGTCATAGTGCTCGCGCGCAGAGTTCTCGTGACAGCTCGGCGGCTTTCCCGACGCCTGTACGACGCGCCACCACGGCACATCGCTGCCGTACCGCGACATGACCCAGCCGACGCCGCGCGCTGACCGTGAGCCGAACTGCGCGGCGACCTGGCCGTAACTCATCACCTTGCCCGGCGGTATCTCCTCGACGACGGAGAGAACCGCCTCGACGAAGTCCTCGTTCACGTGAGCAGTCGGTCAGATGCTGAGCCGGCCGACGACCTCGCCGTACTCGGTTTCGTCGACAGGCTCGAAGCCGACGGCGAGAAAGAACTTCTCGGGGCCGCCCTCGCCGGGTTCGTACATGACGTTCAGATGCCCGAAGCCGCGGTCACGCGCCTCTGCCGCAAGAGCCTCGACGGCAAACTTGCCGACGCCCTGCCGCTGAGCCTCGGCGTCCACGTTGATGCGCCAGAGCACGCTCTTGAAATAGTCGTCCATCTCGTGGTCGAAGTTGCCCTGCACAAAGCCGACGACTTCGTCGCCGTCGAGCACCACGCGCTGCCACGTCGTTGCCGGATTCGTCACGGCTGCGGCAACGGAATACGAGACAGGAGCGACGAACTGCTCTTGGCCAGGCCGCAGCGACAGGGCGTTGACCGCCACGATCGTCGACGCCGACAGTTCCACCACTCGCATCTCAGACATGCTCCAAGGCTAGCCGCATCGGCCCCTCGACCGAAAGAGCACGGCTATGAATTGCACGCCGTGACGACGCCTGCCTCAGCCTTCTCGGCAGCGTTCAGGCTCTCGGAGAGCGCCTGGTTGTCGACGGATTCCGGGTTCTCGGCGGCGGCCTCGGCAGCATCCCCGAATTGGCTGTTGAAGTCTTTGAGCGCGTCGGTCATGGCATCGACAGAGGTCTTCACCTCGGGGTGCGAGATCGACGAGACGTCCTTCGCGAACGTGCTCACGGCGTCGTCGAGATCGTCGCGAGCTGTCGCGGGATCGTCGATGAGCGACCCGCTCGAACTCGTGATCGCATCGACGAGAGCGAGGTCGGCGCTGCTGAAGATGTCGCAGGCGTCGCTCTTCGACTGGCTCGGGGCGCAGCCCGCAAGCGCAGCGCCCGCGACGAGCGTGAGAGCGAGCGCGAGTGGTGCGGTGCGTGACGTCATGATTCCCCCCCCTGCATCGACGCTAGTCGATTCCTCCTCACCGTGTGGGGGTGAGAAGAACCTCTGTTCTCGGAGACAACTTGCAATTTGATTGTTAGTACGGTTCACTAACAAATATGACCGCCAAGGATGCTGGCCGAATCGGCGCCGCTCGCGCACTGCGCCCGAGCAGCAAACTGCTGCCCGAGTACACGCGGGCGCACAATCGATCGCTCGTGCTCCAGCTGCTGTACCGCGAAGGGCCGATGAGTCGCGCGGACATCGCGCGGTCGACCGATCTGACGCGGGTGACCGTCTCTGATCTCGTCGCCGAGCTGATCGAGGACAGGTTCGTCGTCGAGCAAGGCCTGCGCGATGAATCTCGCCCTGGGAAGCGCGCGACCATGATCAACATTGATCGCGAGGGACATCAGATGGTCGCCGTCGATCTCTCGGACGACGATGTCTTTCGCGCCGCCGTCGTCAACCTCGGTGGCGAGTTCATCGAGACCTGCGAGATTCCCATCGACGGAGCCACGGGAGACGACGCTCTTGCCAAAGCGCTCGCCGTCGTCGACGACGCGCGTGGTCGAGCGACGGCGCCACTGCTCGGCGTCGGGGTCGGCACCCCGGGGGTCGTCGACGATCTCGGGATTGTGCGCGTGGCCGTGAGTCTCGGGTGGACGGACGTGAACCTTCGGGCAGCGATCGCGGAGCGCACGGGGCTGCCTGTCACCGTCATGAACGACGTGAACGTGGCCGTGCTCGCGGAGCACAGCTTCGCCGACGTCGACAGCGACGACATCATGCTCGTGCGCATCGGCCACGGCGTCGGAGCCGGAGTCATCGTCGGCGGCGCAACGTACCGCGGAAGCCGCTTCTGGGATGGCGAGATCGGTCATGTCACCGTCGGCACGAGCGGGGGCCCGATGTGCCGCTGCGGACGTGCAGCGTGCCTCGAAGCCTGGGTCGGCGTGCCACGGCTGGCTGCGGAGCGCGAACGACTCACGGGCGAGGCCGAGCGGTCAGCATTCCTCCGTGAAGCGGGGGAGCACCTCGGCATCGCTCTCGCGCCGATCGTGCGCACACTCGACCTGACCGACATCGTGCTGTCGGGTCCGCCTCACCTTCTGGGAGGCGACTTTCTCGCCGCCGCCCACGACACACTCCTCGAGCGAACGATGATCGGCGATCCCGACGATCTGTCGCTCAGGATGACCACGCTCGGACGCGACAACGTGCTGTTCGGCGCCGTGGTTCTCGTCCTCACCGGACAACTGGGGGTCTCGTAAGAGAACCCTGCACGCATTCGCACCACAACGACGTGGCGACACAACAGCTCGCCCGCATTTGAGAAAGGACCTCATGATGAGGAAAACCGGCATTGTGGCCCTCGCGGCCATCGCAGCGCTGGCTTTGGCCGGGTGCTCCGGATCGGCGGAGGGAGCCTCTGACGGCGGCTCGGCCGAGATTCGCGTGTGGCTCGTCGGCACCGACACGCCCGACGACGCGCGCACCTACCTGAAAGAGACGTTCGAAGAGCAGAATCCGGGCTCGACCCTGGTCATCGAAGAGCAGCAGTGGAACGGACTCGTCGACAAGTACACGACAGCTCTGTCGGGCTCCGACTCTCCCGACGTCGTCGAGATCGGAAACACCCAGGCGGCCGCGTTCACCTCGGCGGGCGCATTCACCGACCTTACCGACAAGTACGACGAGCTCGGAGGGGACAACCTGCTGCAGGGCTTCGTCGAGGCCGGAACGTACGACGGCAAGATCTACGCCTACCCGTACTACTCCGGAGCGCGCGTCGTGTTCTACACGCCTCAGGTGTTCGACGGTGAGGTGCCGACGACGTTCGACGAGTACGTCGAGGCAGGCATCGCCATGAAGGAGGCCGGTACCGCCTCGGGAATCTACGCGCCGGGCAAGGACTGGTACAACATGCTCCCGTACGTGTGGGAGAACGGCGGCTTCGTTGCCGAGCAGCAAGACGACGGCACATGGAAGGCCGGCTTCTCGAGCGAGGGCGGCATCGCCGGTCTCGAGCAGCTGCAGAGCGTCTACCTGAACGCGACGTCAGCTCCCAAGGACGGCGACGAGACGAACGCTCAGGTTCCGTTCTGCGAGGGCAACGTCGGCTTTCTCTCGGCACCGAGCTGGTTCATGGGATCGCTGAAGGCCGAAGCTGACGCTGACACTCCGGGGTGCCCAGACACATTCGGCAAGGATGCTACGGCATTCGCTCTTCCGGGCAAGGACGGCGGTGCCGCGCAGGCGTTCGCCGGAGGCTCGAACATCGCTGTCGCCGCCAACTCCGCCAACCAGGATCTCGCGTACGAGGCACTGAAGATCATGCTCTCGGTCGAGTACCAGGAGCTGCTCGCCGCGAACGGCATGATCCCCGCGACGAGTGAAGCGAAAGACGCGCTTCCCGATGACGCGGTGACAGCTGCAGCCGCTGCAGCAGCAGAGAGTGCCCGGCTCACCCCGGCGGCGCCGAAGTGGGCCGACGTCGAGGCGTCCGAAGTGATCAAGAACGCTCTCGTCAAGATCGCGCAGGGCAAGGACGTGACAAAGATCGCGAGGGGCCTCGACGCCGAGATCGAGGAGATCCTCAACAGCTGACCCGCGTCCCCGCGGGTCGTGACGGGCGGTCTCGGCTCCCTACCGAGATCGCTCGTCACACCACACTCTGCTCGCCCACGCACATTGAAGGAGCACGCATGACCACCGCGGTCAGCGAGGCCCGGACGCAACCGGCGCCGCCTCGCCAGCACAGGAAGCGCACGCGCAGAAGACGCGTGACGCCCTGGCTGATGCTGGCACCCGCAACTCTCATTCTGCTCGTCATGACCGGTTATCCCCTGGTCAAGATGGCGATCAACTCGTTTCAGAAATACGGCAAGGCGCAGATCTTCGGTGCGCCGCCCGAGTGGATCGGGCTGAAGAACTACACGGACACGCTCACGGATCCCACGTTCTGGGCCGTCGCCGGACGCAGCTTCGCGCTCATGGCCGTGCTCGTCGTCGCGACGATGGGCCTCGGCATCCTGATCGCGCTTCTCATGACGCGCGTGAACGCGTTCTTCCGCCTGCTGATCTCGATCGGGCTGCTTCTGGCCTGGGCGATGCCGCCCGTGTCGTCCGTCGTCGTCTGGGGGTGGATCGTCGACACCAAGTACGGTCTGCTCAACTGGGTGCTCAACACCGTGACCGGAACGACGAACTGGTCGGGACACTCGTGGCTCATCGACCCGCTCTCGTTCTATGCCGTGCTCACGGTCATCATCACGTGGATGTCGGTGCCGTTCGTGGCGTTCACCGTCTACGCGGGGCTCACACAGGTTCCCGACGAAGTGCTCGAGGCCGCTCAGCTCGATGGCGCGGGCGCCGTCAAGAGGTTCGGATTCATCGTGCTGCCGTACCTGCGCAGCATCCTGCTCATCACCGCCGTGCTGCAGATGATCTGGGACCTGCGCGTGTTCACGCAGGCGTACACGCTGCAGGGGCTCGGCGGCATCTCGAGTCAGACCGACGTGTTCGGCACGTACATCTTTCACCTCGGCTCCAGCAACCTCGGTGCTGCGGGCGCCGTGTCGTTCATCATGGTCGCCATGATGCTCGTGATCTCGATCTACTACGTGCGCAAGACAGTGAAGGACGAAGAAATATGAGTGTCGCCACGCGCGTCGAGACCACGGACCCCGGGTCCGCAGCATCCGATGTTCGGCCACCGGTTCTGCGCCGGCGTTCTTCCACGCGCGAGCTGAAGCGCTTCTCGGCGAATGCCCTGTGGGGAGTCGTCTCGATCATCGTGTTCGTCTGCTCGGTCTTTCCGGTGTACTGGATGCTGAACACCTCGTTCAAGCCGAACTCCGACGTGATCAGCCCGACGCCGCAGTGGTGGCCCGAGAACTTCACGCTGCGCAACTACATCACGGTTCTGTTCGAGCCCGCGCGGCCGGATCGTGCGAACTTTCCCTCCGCGTTCGTCATGTCGCTTGCCGTCACGGGACTGACACTGCTGATCTGCCTCGTGTTCGCGTTCGTCGGCGCGGTCGCGGTATCGCGCTTCAAGTTTCGCGGTCGCAGGCAGTACATCATCGCTCTGCTGATCATTCAGATGATTCCCGGTGAAGCGCTCATGTTCACCATTTTCGGAATGGTTGATTCGTGGCGCCTGCTGAACACCGTGATCGG
The DNA here is from genome assembly GCF_002563955.1 of Paramicrobacterium agarici. Classification (NCBI taxonomy): domain Bacteria; kingdom Bacillati; phylum Actinomycetota; class Actinomycetes; order Micrococcales; family Microbacteriaceae; genus Paramicrobacterium; species Paramicrobacterium agarici. The sequence continues at coordinate 3,088,221 of NZ_PDJE01000001.1, read as the reverse complement.
CCTGACGATCGTGTATCTCGCCGGCGTGCTGCCTTTTACCATCTGGATGCTGCGTGGCTTCGTTGCCGGTGTGCCCGCCGACCTTGAAGAGGCAGCCATGATCGACGGCTGCACGCGCACGCAGGCGTTCTGGAAAGTCACGTTTCCTCTGCTCGCGCCTGGCCTCATCTCGACGGGCGTCTTCGCGTTCATTCAGGCCTGGAATGAGTTTCTCATGGCGCTCATCATTATGCAGAGCCCCGGCTCGTACACGCTGCCGATCTGGTTGCGTGCCTTTCAACAGGCGACGCAATCGACAAACTGGGCCGCGATCATGGCGGGGTCGACCCTGCTCGCTCTGCCCGTCGTGATCTTCTTCCTCTTCGTGCAAGGCCGCATGACCGGCGGACTCGTGGCGGGAGCAGTGAAAGGATGAGAGGTATGCCTCATGCTGCCGCCTCGACAACTCTGCTCCCCGGATTCGCAGGAACGACGCTGCCCGACTGGCTCGCCGCGCGGCTTCGCGATGGCCTGGGCGGGGTGTGCATTTTCGGCCCGAATATTGAGGATGCTGCCCAGCTGCGTCGCCTGACCGATCAGATCCGCGACGCGAACCCTCGTGCGATCGTCGCGATCGACGAGGAGGGCGGAGACGTCACGCGGCTGCACTATGCCACGGGCTCGCCGTACCCGGGAAACGCCGTGCTCGGCCGCCTCGACGACACCGCGGTTACGGCGCGCGTCGCGGCAACCGTCGCCGCCGAGCTGCGCGCGACGGGCTGCACCCTCGACTTCGCCCCGAGCGTCGACGTCAATTCCAACCCGCTGAACCCCGTGATCGGCGTGCGCAGCTTCGGCGCAGACGAGCAGCTCGTCGCGCGGCACGGTGCCGCGTGGGTCACCGGCCTGCAGGACGCAGGGGTTGCCGCGTGCGCCAAGCACTTTCCGGGACACGGCGATGTCGACGCCGACTCACACATCGCCCTCCCCGTTCTCGACGTCGACCGCGAGACGCTGCTGCGCCGCGAGCTCGTGCCGTTCGCCGCGGCGATCGACGCGGGCGTCGCATCGATCATGACGAGCCACATCATGCTGCCGCAGATCGACGCCGAGCACCCAGCCACCATGTCGAGCGCCGTGCTCGAGGGGCTGCTGCGCGGCGACCTCGGATTCGAGGGTCTGATCGTGAGCGACGCCCTCGACATGGCGGGTGCAAGTGGCGAGATCGGCATTCCCGAGGCGGCGGTGCGTTCGCTCGCCGCCGGGGTTGATCTGCTCTGCATTGGCACGGCGAACACCGACGAACAGCTGGGGCAGATCGAGCAGGCGATCGCGGATGCTGTCGAGGCAGGGCGCCTCACAGCATCCCGTGTCGACCAGGCGGCGCAGCGCGTGCGGGACTTCGCGGCGCGAGCGAGCGTCGGCGATGCCGGGTCGGCCAGCGCCCTCATCGATGACGCGGCGGTCGAGGAAGCCGGTCGGGCGATCTCGGTACAGGTGGATGCTGACGCGCTCGACGCCGCGCGCACGCCCGCCGCCGTGCTGCGCCTCGATGCCCCCGCGAACATCGCCGTGGGAACGGCGCCCTGGGGTCCGTTCAGCCTCGACGACCCGTGGCGCGGCGCCCCCGTCACGCGCATGGACCTCGCCGCCGACGACCCTGCAGGAGTTGCCCAGCGCGTCGACGCCGAGGCGCCGGCCGGCACCGTCATCGTCGTCGGAAAGGGCAACCACCGCCACGCGACTGCGATTGCGGTGATCGACGCCCTGCGTGCGACGGGCCGCAGCGTTCTGACCGTCGACATGGGGTGGCCCTCAGACGATCGAGCATACGCCGACGTCGCAACGTTCGGCGCTTCGCGGCTGCTCGGCACTGCCCTCGTGCGCGAGCTGTTCGGCGACGTCGCCGTGCCCGCGTCGTAGCCGTCGCGCCGCACCGGCTACGCTCGGAGTCGGACCACTCGGGATCTTCGCGCGTGCTCGCGCTCGTTCGAATGCAGAAAGAACAGGTACATGGCTGAAGTCATCATCGTCACCTCCGCAGATGACGCGGGTTCACTCGTTGCCGACGAGATCGTCTCGCTCGTCGCTGCCAAGCCGAACGCCGTGCTTGGCCTGGCAACCGGATCGACGCCGCTGCCGGTGTATCGGGCGCTCGCGAGTCGGCGCGACGAGATGGATCTGTCGGGGGTGTCGGGCTTTGCGCTCGACGAGTACGTCGGCCTGCCAGCATCCCACCCTGAAAGCTATCGCTCGGTGATCACGCGCGAGGTCGTGGAACCGCTCGGGCTCGACCCGGAGCGCGTGCACGTGCCGAACGGTGCGCTCGACACCATTGAGCACGCGGGCGCCGATTACGAAGAGGCGATCATCGCGGCCGGGGGCATCGACCTGCAGATTCTCGGCATTGGCACCGACGGGCACATCGGCTTCAACGAGCCGGGGTCGTCGTTTGCGTCACGCACGCGCGTCAAGACCCTGACGAAGCAGACGCGGCGCGACAACGCGCGGTTCTTTGCGTCAGAAGACGAGGTGCCCATGCACTGCATCACGCAGGGCCTCGGCACGATTCAGCGCGCGCGGCACCTGGTGCTGCTCGCGTTCGGTGCGGGCAAGGCGCGCGCCGTTGCCGGTGCCGTCGAAGGGCCGATCAGTGCGACGCTGCCCGGATCGGCGCTGCAGCTGCATGAGCGCGCGACGGTCATCGTTGACGAAGCGGCCGCCGCAGACCTGAAGAACGCTGATTATTATCGCCACGCGTACGCGAACAAGCCGTCGTGGCAGGGCTTGTAATCCTTATGCAGTGAACCGGGCCGAACCTATTCAGATGTCGATATCTGCGCCAGTTCACACCCAGAACCGCAGGTTTTGACACATGAACAGTGCGTCTCGTGGCGGCGCTGCCATGAAGTGTTGCAAGAAGAAGATGCACGCAGCGTCGGCATCGCCGCAAAGCGCTGCTCGCGTTCGTGCGAGTACGGAGCGAGCGCGTGCCGTTGCTACGTCAGTCGGTGCCCACGTCGACGTGCGTGGACGTGGCGCCGCGTTGCAGTGATCTACGCGGCGTCTGAGCGCGGCGTCGTCGAGGCGTCAGTGGTCGACGTCGTGGTGCCGTCGGCGGTCTTCTCGCCGTCGTCTGTGACCTCGCGGACTTCCTTCTTGAAGATCTTCATCGATTCGCCGACGCTCTTGGCGAGGCCAGGCAGCTTCGGCGCACCGAACAGCAGAAGCACGAGGAACAGGATGATGACAAGGTGCCATCCGTTGAGATTGGCGAGCATGGGGACCTCCGCGTCGACGCTCTAAGTCAGTGCCTCTAGCATAGGCTCTCGACTCTGATCTTGCTGAGAACACCGCAGACCGCTGGCCGCCCAGCACAAGGCGCCGTGTGCCTAGAACACCTTGCCGGGGTTCAGGATGCCGAGGGGATCGAAGACCTGCTTGATCTGCCGTTGCAGCTGCAGCTGATCGTCGCCGAGTTCGTCGCCGAGCCAGCGCTTCTTGAGCACGCCGATGCCGTGCTCGCCCGTGAGGGTGCCGCCGAGCTTCAGCGCCGCGGTGAACAGCTCGCCCGCGGCATCCCAGATCTCGTCGGGAACCTCGGGACCGTCGAAGATGAAATTGGGGTGCAGGTTGCCGTCTCCCGCGTGCGCGAGCGTCGGGATGCTGATGCCATAGCGTTTCTCGATGTCGGCGATCGCGTCGAACATGTCAGGCAGTGCCGAGCGCGGCACCGAGACGTCTTCAATGAGCGTCGTGCCGAGCGCGGCAAGCGACCCATGCGCGGCGCGACGCGCGGCGAGAAGCTCGTCGGCTTCGTCGCGGTCCGTTGTGAGGTCGGCGTCTCCGCCGAGGCGCGTGATGATCTCGAGCGCGCGACGGGCGTCGTTTTCGGCGCCGGGTCCGTCGAATTGCACGGCGAGGTGGGCGGCACCGCGCTGCGACAGCGAGCTGCCGTGAAACGCGTCGATCGCCCGAAGCACGTGCGGGTCGATGAGCTCCATGACGGCGGGCTGCAGTCCCGCTGCGGTGATCGCGGCGGAGCTTGCCGCCGCATCCCGAACCCCCAGATAGAACGCGGCGATCGTCGCCACCGTGCCCGGCACCGCGCGGCGGATGCGCACCGTCGCCTCGACGATGACGCCGAGCAGTCCCTCTGAGCCGACCATGAGCGCCGTGAGGTCGAGCCCGGTGACGCCCTTGACGCTGCGGCGCCCCAGGGTGAGCAGCCGGCCGTCGGGCAGCACGACCTTGAGTCCGAGCACGGCGTCGCGCGTGACGCCGTACTTCGCGCACAGCAGGCCGCCGGCGTTCGTGGCGATGTTGCCGCCGACCGTCGAGATCGCCTTCGACGCGGGATCGGGTGCGAACCACAGACCCTGCTCGGCGAGAATGTCGTTGAAATGACCGTTCAGGATGCCGGGTTCGACGACGGCGAGCAGATCGGAGCTGTTGATTTCGAACACACGGTCCATGGCGAGTGTCGAGAGCATGATCTCGCCGGAGCCGCCGACGGCGCCGCCAGCGAGTCCCGTGCCAGCGCCGCGCGTGACGACGGGAGTGCGGGTCTGCGTAGCAATGCGCAGTGTCGCTTGAACGTCGTCGATGGAGCGCGCGGTCACGATCGCGAGCGGCGAGCTGCCGGAACGGTGCCCCGACTTGTCGGCTTGCGCGGCGTCGAGCTGCGCAGCATCCACTGATACCGCATCGCCGAGCGCCTCGATGAGCTGGGCGACGACCTCGGTCATGTCAGCCGATCTCCCTGCGGCCGTTGATGACGCCGCTCGTGACGGCGACGATGGCGAAGATCGCGGCGACGATCGGCTGACCCATGTCCCACCAGCCGAAGACGGCCGTGCCCATGACGGCGATCTCGACGATCGCTTTGCCGAAAGGGTCCATGGTGAAGACGGCCTTGGGGGAGCGGAACAGAGCCCAGAGCACGATCGCGATCACGGGGGCGCCGATTCCGATGACGATGTTCCAGGGCAGCTCGAAGCAGAGGAAGCCCCACAGGCCCAGCGAGACGAAGGCGAAGAGCTCGAGAACGAACCGCACGAGGTCATTCACGCTGACGCGTGCGGGCGCAGGTGTTGAAGTCACGCTTCAATTCTACGTCGCGTCGACGACGCTCGGCCGCGAGAGGTCAGAGGCCCGGGCTCGCCTGCCGCACGCGAGAGAGAAACGCCTTGGTCTCGTCGTTCTGCGGCGCATCGAAAAGCTGGCTCGGCGGGCCCGACTCGACGATGCGGCCGTTCGAGAGAAACACGACGCGGTCGGCGACCTGCCGCGCAAACGACATCTCGTGCGTCGCCATGACCATGGTGCTTCCCGCCTGCTTCAGCTCGCCGACGAGATCGAGAACTTCGCCGACGAGCTGGGGGTCGAGAGCGCTCGTGATCTCGTCGAGCAGCAGCAGTTCGGGCTCTGTGGCGATGGCGCGGGCGATCGCGACGCGCTGCTGCTGGCCGCCCGAAAGCCGGTCGGGGTACTCGCTGGCTTTCTCTTCGAGACCGATGCGCCGCAGCAGCTCGCGCCCGCGCGACTCTGCCTCGGCCTTGCCGATCTTGAAGACATTGCGGCTCGCGAGCGTGATGTTGTGCAGCACCGAGAGGTGCGGAAAGAGGTTGTAGTGCTGAAATACCACGCCGATGCGAGCCCGAACGCGGTCGGCGTTGACGCGAGGGTCGGTGATGTCGTCGCCCTGCAGAAAGATCTGGCCGTCGTCGACGCGCTCGAGCAGGTTGATGGTCTTGAGCAGCGTTGACTTGCCCGATCCGCTCGCGCCGATGAGCACGACGACCTCGTGCTCGGCGACCTCGATGTCGATGCCCTGCAGCACGGCAGTATCGCCGAACCATTTCTGCACGCCCGAGACGCGCAGGACAGGACCCTGGGTTGTGTTCGCGTCGGTCATACCTGTCCTCCCATCTGCTCGCGGCGCTGTGCGCGTGCCGTGTACCAGTCGGTGAGCCGGATCATCGGCCACGAGAGCAGAACGAAGAGCACGCCGGCGACGACATACGGGGTGAAGTTGTAGACGCTCGCGACCTCGATCTGCGCGGCGCGAATCGCGTCGACGGCGCCGAGAACCGAGATCAGCCCCACGTCTTTCTGCATCGACACGAAGTCGTTCATGAGGGCCGGCGTCACCTTGCGCACGGCCTGGGGGAGCACGACGAGTCGCAGGGTCTTCGAGTAGCCGAGGCCGAGCGAGCGCGCGGCCATGCGCTGCGACGGGTGCACGGCCTCGATTCCGGCGCGCAGCACCTCGGCGACGTACGACGAGTACGTCAGGGTCAGAGCGATTGTTCCCCAGAACTGCATGGGCAGACGGTCGGTGAAGCCGAGGGCGGGAACGCCGAAGCCGACGAGGTAGAGAACAAGCAGCAGAGGGATGCCGCGGAAGAAGTCCGTGTATATCGCCGCTGCCAGGCGAATCGGCGCGAAGACGGCGCCGCGCAGCGTGCGCGCGATGGCCAGAAGCGAGCCGAAAATGCCGACGAGAATCGCGGCGAAGAAGAGCACCTGAATGTTCAGCCAGAGACCGACAAGGATGCTGGGGAAAGACGCGACCGCCGTGTCGATGTCGAAGAACGAACGCCGCACCTCGTCCCAGCCGGGGCTGTTCACCAGAACGAGCCACACGATCACCGCGAAGATGATCGTGCTGACGACGCTGATCAGCAGCGACCGTGCCGTCTGGCGGCGTCGAAACGCGCGCCTGTCCAGCTCGACCCGACTCGGTTCGGGACGCGCCGAGCCGGGCGGCGTGCTCGTGTCTATATCGTTCGTCACGGGGTGTGCAGGCGCTCCTACGACAGAACCGTTGCGCCGGCGTTGTCGGCGAGCCACTTCTCGGCGAGCTCGTCGAGCGTGCCGTCTTCGCGAAGAGCGTCAACGGCCTCGGTCACCGGGTCGGTGAGTGGCGAGTCGTTCTCGAGCAGGAGGGCGAGCTTGTCGCCTCCGGCCGAGCTCTCGAACTGGCCGACGAGAACGCCGTTGTCGAGAACCGCGTTGGCGTTGTAGAACGCTGTCGGCAGGTCGGTGACGAGGGCGTCGATGTTGCCGGCGATGAGGGCCTGCACGGTGTCTTCGTTGCTGTTGAAGATCGCGGGGTCCGTGCCGATGGCTTCCTTCACGGCGGCGATCGATGTCGATCCGGCGGCCACGCCGACCTTCACGTCGGCGAGGTCAGCGAGCGATGTCGCATCGGCGGCAGGGCTGCCCTCGACGCTCACGACACCCTGCGTTGTCTCGTAGTACGGCGATGAGAAGTCGACGGCCTTCTCGCGGTCTTCGTTTGCCGAGAACTGCTGAATGTTGATGTCGAAGTCCTTTGGCCCCGGCGCGATCACGGTGTCGAACGGCGTGCGGATCCAGACGACGTCCGACTTGTCGAAGCCCAGCTGGCCGGCGACGGCGTAGGCGACTGCCGCCTCGAACCCTTCGCCCGACTCGGGGTCGTCGTTCTCAACCCAGGGGGAGTAGGCGGGCTCGCCCGTGGCAATGGTGAACTTGCCCGGCGTGACGGTCTGCAGTCCCGAATCGTCGCCGGCGGCAGCATCCTCTGGGGTTGATGCCGAGCAGGCGGACAAGGCGATCGCAGCAGCGGCGGCGCTGGCGATGGCAACAGCACGCAGAACGGAACGTGATTTCACGGAGGGCTCCTCGGGGACGGGGCGCGTTCGGGATGCCGCGCCACCGAGAAAGACTATCGTCGCGGGCACGCTCGCGCGCGGGAATGACGAATTGTTGCTCGGTCAGTCGGCGAGGCGCCAATCGGCAAAGTCGAAGCCGGGCGTCACGAGGCAGCTCACGAGCACGTCGTCGTCGCCCGGAACCGTGCGCTGCCAGCATCCGCCTGGAACGATCAGCTGCTGTGTCGCGCCGACCGTTCCGGGTGCGGCGAGCAGTCCGCCGTCGCCCGTGTCGCGCGGCTGGTCACTCGTTCCGCCAAGCTCGAGTCGCAGGGAGCCGGGGCCGTGCCACATCCAGATCTCGTCCGAGGCGACGACGTGCCAGCGCGAGTGCTCTCCTGCAGGCAGCCAGAAGTGAATGAGCGTCGCAGCGGGGCGCTCCCCGCCGGGTGTGGCCAGCGCGTCGGCGGCCGTGTAGGTTCGGCGGAACCAGCCGCCCTCAGGATGCTGTTCAAGCGACAGCTCGCGAATGGCGTCGTACGTCATGCCGACTGTTCCTCTCTGCGAAAGACGGTCTCGCCGGCGACGATCGTGCGCCGGCATGTTCCGGCTCCGGCCTCGACGAGCTCGGCCAGTGCTGCTCGCGGCGACGTGTCGCTCACGGCGAAGAACGCGAGGTCCGCGAGGGCGCCGACGGCGAGCTGCCCGATGCGCTGCGGTCCGGCGCTGAGGCCGAGGGCGTGCGCTCCGCCGAGTGTCGCGGCGTGGAAGAGCCGCTGGTGCAGATCGTCGTCGGCATAGCCTTGTTCGCGCGCGATTCTGTGCAGGTGCGCCACGTCTGCGAGCGGGTCGAGGCTCGGCGATGACGAGAGCGAGTCAGTGCCGACGCAGATGAGATTTCCCTCGCGCAGGTATGCCGCGACGGGCGGTGCGTCGAGCCCGATCACGTCGTTCGAGCGCGGGCAGAGTGCGACGGAGGTTCCGCGTGCGCGCAGCAGCGAACGGTCGCGGGCGGTCATGTAGATGCCGTGGGCGATATGGCAGTCGGGGCCGAGCACGCCGAGCTGATCGACGAACTGCGTCGAACTGACACCGACGCCGCGGCTGCGCAGCGCTCTGAAGCTCTCGGCGTTCAGGCCCACCCACGCGTCGTCGCTCGAGACATTCTCGTTCTCGAAGTGCGCTTCGGCGAGGTGGATGTGCAGCCGCATGCCGCGGTTGCGCACCACATCGGGAATGTCGAGAAGAGGCTGCACCTCGAGCGAATACGGCGCGTGCGGTGAGACGCCGACGCCCGGGGTGGCGGGCATGCTGTCGAGGTCGGCGATCGCGGCGTCGCGTCCGTGGGCGCGCCAGTCGGCGTTACTCCAGCCCATGACTTCCCAGTAGGCGATGCCGTGCAGGCCGGCGTCGTGCAGCGCCGACACCGCCTCGCGGTCGGTCACGACGTCGGCCAGGGCTGTCGTCCCCGACGCCACGGCGAGCCGCGCACCCTCGGCGGCGGCCGCGCTCCAGTCGTGCCGTGCGCCGTCGCTGTCGTACACCCGGTCGAATGCCGCGGCCCAGTCGTCGAAGCCGTTGTATCGCCGTGTGGCGACGTCGGCCATGCGCGTGTACTGCAGGTGCGTGTGCGCGTTGACGAGCCCCGGTGTGATCACCCCGTCCCAGTGCTCTTCGACGAAGTCGATCCCGGCATCGCGCAGCGACTGCAGCACCCACTGGCGCTCGCCGACGTGCAGAATCCGCTCGCCGCGCACGGCGACAGCGCCGTCGCGAATGCGCGGTGCCGTCACCGGGATCACGAGCGGCGCGCTGTACACCGTGACGGTGGCGTGAGCGGCGTCATCCGTCTGCAGCACCGTGGGCGCGGCGTCTCGTGAGTAGCGGCTGGGCTCGGAACCCGTCGCCGCCACGCGAGACACGGGGGCAGAATGCCCGGATGCTGCGGCGCCATGCCGCGCGGCGAGCGCGAGGTGAGCGATATCGTTCTCGCGCTCAGGGTCGAGCGGGTGCAAACCGGGTGCGAGCGCGGATGGGTCCGTGAGAACCCCCGCCGCGACGAGCTGCTCGACCGCGGCAAGCTGCGCGGCGAACGAGAGGTCCATGATCTCGATGGGGTTGCCACCGGATGCTGTGTAGTTCACGCCGTGCCCGTGCGCGAGCACAATCACCTGGCGCTCGCCGAGCGCAACCTCGCTGATCTGCGGTCCACGGTCGGTCCACGTCGCGTGCGGCGCCTCGAGTTCGCCATCCGTGCCGCCCGCGACGGCGAAGATCGTGCCGTTGCTAGCGGCGCTGATCAGCTGCTCATGGATCGTGCCGCGCACCCCCGTTGCCGACACCACGATGTCCGCTTCTCGTGCGCCGTGTTCCGCCGGCATCACCTCGAAACCGTCGACCTCGGCGGCAAGAGCGCGCACGGGATCGATCTCCGCGACGATCACGCGGGCGCCGAGTGCACGGGCGTGCCGGCAGACGCCTTCGCCGACGGGTCCGTAGCCGACCACGAGCCACGTCGCGATGAGCGGATCGCACGCGCTGATCCTGCGCGAGTGTGCCTCCTCGAGCAGGTCGACGATCGCGAACGCGCACGTCTGTCCGGTGCCGTACCGGTTATCGAACAGCGTCTTGACGCGAGCGTCGTTCACGGGGACCACGGGAACGGCGAGCTTTTCTGCAGCATCCATCTCACGCAGCGGCCGCACGCCGCTCGTGGTCTCCTCGGCGGCGCCACGCAGCTGTTCCAGGGCATCTGGTTGCTCGTGCACGAGGCGAATGAGGTGGGCGCCGTCGTCGATCAGCAGGTCCGGATGCCATCGCACGAGGTCCAGGGCCTGCTTCGCGTCGTCCTCTTCTGTCGCGTCGGGGGAGCCCAGCACGACGATCCCGCGCGTGCGAAGCGCCGCCGCAGCTTCGGGATCGACCTCGTTCGCCGGCGCGAACACGCGCACGTCCGCGCCCGCGCGGGCCAGCTCGATCGCGAGAACTGCCGTCTTCGGCTCAAGCACCAGCACGATTCCGATGCGCACTCCGCGCACAGCGCCGGTGGCCGCAAGCTGTGATGCCAACTTGCGCGTGACGGGCATCGCTGTCGCCGCCCAGTCGATGCGGCTCAGGCCGCGTTCGGCGAGATAGTCCTCGTGCGCAGATGCCTGGCGCTGCGGCGGTTTCTGCAGGCTCTCGGTGTCGATGACGACGATCTCGCCACGTGCTGCCCGCACGGCCCGGAGGCCTTCGGGGAGCACGCGCTCGCTGTCACCAAGAAGGTCCGCGGGCTCTGACGCCCCGGCACTCAAGACCCCGGCGTGATCGACGACGATCGGCAGTCGAGAAGCACCGTCGTCATCCTTGGCGTATTCAGCGAGCAGCCATGAGCGAATCTCCGCATGCTCTGCATCGGTGAGGCCACCCAGAAGAACCACGATCTCGCACTGCGCGGGGGAGACCGTGTGTCCGCCCATGCCGTGCAGAATCGCCCGCAGCGCCCTCGCCGTGTCTGCTCCGCCGAGAATCGCGAACCGCGTGCCGGCGATCAGTCGATTCGTGATCCGATTCACCGCCGCAAGAATTGACGCGGCCTCTGCCTGGTGCTCGGTGGGGGATGCTGGAGCAGAATCGTCGGGGCGCGGCACTCGCTCATTGTATTGTGCCGCTGCGTCTCCGACCCGAGTTGTGACGCGACGTGACGGGTCAGAAGTCCGCGGCGCTCACGCGGCAACGAGCCCCGGCAGGTACTCGGCGCCGCACGCCTCGGCCAGGTCGGTGCCGAAGAGTGACGCCGGCGTGAACGCACCCGCGCGCCCGTCGCCCTCGAGCAGACGGCGAGCGACCTCCGCCGGCACCGTGCCCGTGAACGTCGACGCATCGCCGATGCGCAGCCAGCCGTCGCGCACGCTGCCGTCATCCCACTCAACGTGTGCGTGCGCCCACGAGTACTCCCGAGGGCGCGGCTGTGCCTTGACGGTCACGCGCGCCAGCTGGCGCTGGGCGAACTCCTGAAGCGGCCGCACAGCCAGCAGAGTCGATGCGAGTGGCGCGACAAAACGGATCGGTCCGGTGGGTGCCATGCTCGAGGCAGCGATCACGGTGGGCGCCTTGCTGACGTGGCGCGCGGCCGCTAGGTCGCCGAGAGGCATGCTCGCCGTCGACACCTCCGATCCGTCCGGCAGGACGAGCCGCATGAGATTCCTCCCGAACCGGCTGCCCCGCGGGTCGCGGTACGCCAACCCGGTGATGAGAGACGCGGCGAGCGATTCGCCGACCGTTCCTGCCTCGGTCTCCAGTGACGGCAGCATGTCGACGCGAACCCGTGCAGGTGTCGGGCGACCTTCGAGGAGCTTCACGAGGATGCTCTCGGTCCCTGTCACGCCGAACCCGGCGCCGGTCACGGCAGTTTGTCCGCGCGCGGAAAGTTTCTCGTTGCGGTCGAGTAGTCCCGAGATCGCACCCATATCGTTGGCGATGTCGATATAGTGCGCGCCCGTCGACACGAGTTCCGCGGCTGTCTCGGCGAACGGTGCGACTGTGTTGATCACGACGGCAGGATGCTGTCGCCGCACCTCTGCGACAATCTCATCGATCGAGTGGGCCACGACCGTTCGCTCGCCGTCCTTCGCCGCTTCGGCCAGGCGATCGGCGTTCCGTCCGACGAGCACCGGCTCGATGCCGCGCTGCCGCAGCTGTGTCGCGATGTGTCGTCCGCTTCGGCCTGCGCCGCCCACAATCCATACGTCGTTGCTCATTGTCTGCTCCTCGGTTGATGACATGACGTGTCATCACTGTACGCCTGATGACACGCCATGTCATCATTTAGACTGAAGACGTGAGCAGATGGGAACCGGGCGCGCGCCGAAGGCTCGAGAAGGCGGCCTTCGAGCTCTTTGCCGAGCAAGGCTTTGCGGCGACGACGGTTCCCGAGATCACGGCGCGGGCTGGGCTCAGTACGCGCACTTTTCACCGGTACTTCGCCGATAAGCGCGAGGTGGTCTTCGGGGGAGAGGACGTACCGGCGGAAGCTGCCCAGATGTTGGCGGATGCTGCGCCAGACGACGAACCGCTCGATTTGATTATGACGAGCCTCCGCACGTTCGCCGAGACGCGCTTCGAGGGGCGTCGCGACGAACTCCGGATGCGGCGTGAGATCGTAAGTTCAGACCCTGGCCTGCGGGAGCGTGACCTGCAGAAGCGTGAGACGGTGGGCAAAGTCGTGCATGACGCCCTGATTGCGCGCGGTGTCTCCGCAACGCAAGCTGCGCTGCTGGCCGAAACCAGCGTGACGCTGCTCTATGTCTCGGTGCAGGAGTGGCTCGCTCGCGACGACGAAACGCCTCTCGCCGACATCATTGCGGACGCCCTGAACACTCTCCGCTCGACGCTGGCGTAATCACGACTGCTGCAGGCACGAGCCGCGCCGCAGGAATATCATCGCGCGAGATGATGATCCCTTCGCCGTGCTCGGCATCCCGCACCTGGCAGAAGATGCATAGCTGCTTCTCCTATAGCAATTACGGGCACGACCAGTGGCCCCACGCTGATGCCGTCGATGCGGCCCAAGGGGTCGCAGGTTCAAATCTTGTGAGCCAGGCCGAAAGGTCACGCTGAAAACGATGGGCAACCTGGTCTCAAGAGCACTGATGATCGTGAGACCTGTGAGGCGCTATTTGCCGCAATGAATGTCAGGAAAGCTTCGCGTTCGTGACGTCGAAAAGATCGTTTCGTAGGGCATCAGAGCGAGGCCTACCTGGAAGGTCGATGTCGAGGGAAGGACTGCTTTCCCTGAAATTCGTGATCGGCATGAAAATTGTCACGATCACGATTCTCGAGGGAAGCGGTCGCCCCTGACGTAGTGCGAACGCACGTGGGCAACGCACGTCCTATCACGACGGCTTGTTACCCCTGTTCGTGGGCTATCTGCCGTTACGCGTTGTCTCGGACAATTGATCTCGTGACGCGTTGAGTTGAAGAACGCTTCGGCGCGTACTCGTCGGCAGATACGAAAGAGTTGTGAATGGGATACGCAGTCGTCGATTTCGAGACCACTGGGATTCTCCCTTCGTACCACCATCGAGTAATCGAAATCGGAGTCGTGCACGTTGAGTCAGACGGCACGGTGTCCGGGCGGTGGGAGACCGTCGTTAACCCGCAGCGTGATCTTGGGTCACAGAGCATTCACGGCATCCGAGCTTCTGATGTTCTTGATGCGCCGGACTTCGCAGACATCGTTCCGGAGCTTGCGGGACTCCTGCAAGGTCGTGTGTTCGTCGCCCATAACGTGAACTTCGACCTGCGGTTTTTGCAGGCCGAGTTTGAGCGCGCGGGGTATCTGCTGCACCCACAGATACCCTCGCTCTGCACGATGCGGCTTGCCCACAGTTTTGGCCTCGGTGGTTCCGCCTCGCTTGCGGCCGCCTGTGAGTCGTTTGGGATACCTCTTGGAAGCGCTCACCGCGCGGGGGATGATGCATTTGCGGCCGCTCAACTTCTCGCGGTGTACCGCAGAGAAAGTGCCATGTGGCCGGATTGGAACCAGTTCTGGGCAGATTGGGAACGGAGCGGCGGCGCGTATTCCTATCCGATGCTTCCCACGAAAGGTGTGCTCTGGCAACAACGTAAGGGTCCTGTCGAGCCGCAATCCAGTTTCTTGAATCGTCTCTCCGCCAGGCTCGACCGTGACGTCGAGCCTGGCGCGGAATCTGAATATCTTGCCCTGCTCGATCGATGCCTGTTGGATCGTTCGATTTCGGTCAGCGAGGCTGGGATGTTGGTCGCTCTCGCCGACGAGATCGGCCTAGACCGCCGAGCAGCCGAGGTGTTGCACGTTGGCTATGTCGACGACTTGGTCAGTGCCGCGTGGATGGACGGAATCGTCACAGAAGCCGAGCGACGAGAGCTTGAGAAGGTGGCTCGGGCTCTTGAGATTCCGGTGGAAGCCGTTGCCGATGCGCTTGCCACTCCTCCGGCAGCAGTTGCTACTCCGATGACGGCGCCATTGCCGGCGATGGAGGCGTTCGCACTTTGCCCGGAAGACATGGTTGTGCTTACCGGAGAGATGAGTAGGCCCCGATCTGAGTGGAGCGCGATCATCGAGTCTCGAGGCTTCAAGACCCATCCAAACGTGACGAAGAAGGTGTCTCTCGTCGCTGCCGCTGACCCTGATTCGCTGTCAGGCAAAGCGAAGAAAGCGCGCGAGTACAGCATCCCGATCGTGGACGAAGCTGGACTCGCCCGTTTAGTCGGACTGTGACCGAGCGAGGAGCATCGCATGTTCGTCATCGACGTTTTCCCGAGCGCGTGGCAAATGCGTCGAGCGCGTCAATAATGTCATCGGCGACCCAGATGCGATTGCGGCGCTTCGAGGTGGCTTCGCGAATCACTCCGCGTTCAGCCATCGAGTCGAGAGCACGATAGATATTCACTGGCGCTGATCCGGTCTCGGCGATGACCGACTTCACATTTACAACGGGCTGCCGGAACAACAGGCCGGAAATTCGGTGCGCTACGGAGTCGGAACGGATTCCTGAGAGCAAGTCGTTGTATCGCGCGGTGATCTCGTTGATGTCGTTCGCGAGACGCCGACCATTCCAGATGCCGCGTGTGGTGGCTTGCAAGAATGCGCGGATAATCGGCTCGATGTCACCTTCTCGGAACGCGGTGAGCGCAGCAAAGTACCCGTCAGTGTCTGCCAGCAGGCCAGCGGACACAGGCACGGTGACATGCTGCGTGACGCCCTGAGAACGAAACATCGCTTGCACCAGGGCGCGGCCGGTGCGTCCATTCCCATCGAGAAACGGGTGGATCGTCTCGAATTGAGCATGTGCGAGAGCAATGTGAGGGATCGCCTGGACATCAGCACGCCGAGCAAATCGGACTAGGTCAGCCATCGCCGCTTGAACACGTTTCGCCTGGGGCGGAACAAACAAGGCGCGGTGCGGACTCTGTGGGCCGCCACCGATCCAGACTTGTTGACGACGATAGGCTCCGGTCAGTTCGGGCGCGGTGTCATCAAGCAAGGTCCGGTGCATGGTGATGATTGTGTCGTGAGAGATGTCGTCGGCTAAGGACAGGGCTGCGCGCATCGCGTGCACATTTGCAACAACAAGCGCCGCGTTGCCGCGCTGCCTCTCGCCGATTTCGGCCTCGGCAACCGCTTGAGCAGACGCAGAAAGCTTCTCGATCTCTGACGACGATGCTGACTCCGAGCGCAGTAATAACGACGAGAACGGCGCTACGACCGATCCGAAGTCGGCGTCGAAACGCGACATCATCGATTCGACTTCGCTTGCCTCCGCCGAAATATCGGATTCTACGCTCACAGGGAGATGGGCGACCTCGGGCGTGACCGAAGCCTCGTATGGTGTGTGGATTAATGCCCACTCGCGTCGCGACACCTGGGCGCGTTCGACTGACGATTTCCACGCCAGGGTTTCCTTGGCAATCGGCGGCCACGCTGCTGATCCTGCCATTGCGGCTTCCTCTCCGATGTGTCGATAGCATCCCTCGTTATTTATCTTTAGTCTACTAAAGATAAATAGCAACACCCGGTAGTTATCTTTAACAAGGTTGTGAAGCCGGGGTCGCTGGATCACCTGACAAGCGTCGGTTACGCCTGCCTGTGGCTCTATGCCAACTGTTGATACCGCGGATCAGAGCCAGCGGTACTCGTACTCCGGACGGCCCGGCGTGCCATGGCGGGGCTGTTTGCGGGCCTGCTTCGTCTCCGCGAGGTACTCGAGGTAGCGACGCACCGTCACCCGCGAGAGGGAGAGGCGCTCGCCGACCTCCGTCGCCGAGAGCGCGGCGTCGGATTCACGCAACAGCGTAGAGACAGCGGCGAGCGTCTCTTCAAGCAGCCCCTTCGGCAGACGGCTCTGCGACACCGAACGCAGCGCACTCAGGGCATTGTCCACCGATGCTTGCGTGGCCAACGCCCCGGTGTCGGTCAGGTTCAGCCGGAAGGCACGCTGGTTCTCGAGCTTCTCGCGGAACGCCGCGAAAGTGAACGGCTTGATCAGATACTGCGTCACCCCGGTGGAGATCGCCGACCTGACTACCTGCAAGTCGCGCACCGCCGTGATCGCGATGATGTCCGCCCCATGCCCGCGCTGATGCATGCGATAGGCGACGTCGAGGCCGTGCGAGTCGGTGAGGTTCATGTCGAGAAGCACGATGTCGACGGGGGAGTCGGATGCTGCCGCAGCATCCATTCGAGACATCGCATCGTTGCCCGTCAGCACAACACTGTCGACCGCGAAGCCAGGCACGCGTCGAACGTAGTCCGCGTGCGCCTCCGCCGTGAGCGGGTCGTCGTCGACGATGAGCACCCGCAGGTCGCGGTCACGCGCCATCGGTGCCTCCTTCGCCCGCCGCGGCGCCGCTGTCGCGCGACGCCAGGGGAAGTGTAACCGTGAAGATCGCGCCGCCGTCAGATTCCACATCGAGGGTGCCGCCGAGCCTCGTCACGGCCTGCCGCACGAGAACGAGGCCATACCCGCGGCCGCCCGACCGTGGCGGCGCCGCCTTGCTCGACTCGCCGAGGTGGAAGATCGCGTCGATCTCACCCGTATCGACGCCGGGACCCGAGTCCGCGATCGTGATGATGAGCTCACCGTCGGCTGCAGCAAAGTCGGCCCACACATGCCGCGCGTCAGAACTCGCGGCAGCGTCGAACGCGTTGTCGAGCAGGTTGCCCGTGACGGTGACGAGATCGCGGGCGTCGAGCGACCCGGGCGGAAGCTCGCCCGCTGCCGTGATCGTCAGCTCGATGCCACGCTCGTGCGCCTGCGCGGCCTTACCGATCATGAGCGCCGTGATGAACGGCTCATCGAGCGACTGCACGAACGTGTCGGTCAGTCGCTGCGACTCCTGCTGGTCGTGCACCGCGAAGTCGAGCGCCTCACGCTCGCGCCCCAGCTCAATGAGCGTCGCGACCGTGTGCAGCCGGTTCGCGTGCTCGTGCGTCTGCGCGCGCAGCGCCTCAGACAGCGTCGTCATCGATTCGAGCTCGCCCGTGAGCTCCTGAATATCGGTGCGGTCACGCAGCGTCGCGACCGTGCCTCGGCTACCTTCGCGAATGCGCGTGCCGCCGACCGGCTGCGTCGCCTGCTTCTGATTGACGACCAGAACACGGTCTCGTGTGAGATGGATTTCGTCATCAGCATCCCGCCCCGAGGCGAAAAGCGAGCGAACGGATGCTGGCAGGCTCAGCTCCGACACCGCAATCGGGTCGTGCTCACCGCCGCTCGGCAGCCCGAGAAGCTCGGCGGCCTGGTCGTTGTAGAGCACGAGACGGCCGTTGGTGTCGACGAGCACGAGGCCTTCGCGCAGAGAGTGCAGCGCCGAATCGTAGAACGCGAAGAGGCTCCGCAGCTGCTCGGGCCCGTAGCCCAGGGTGACGCGGCGCAGGTAGCGGCTCACGATCCACGAGCCGATGCCCCCGAGCGCGATCGCCGCGAGAGCCACGATGATGATCTGCGGCAGCGCGGCCGCCTGAGCGACGGAGATCGTCTCGAGCGTCACGCCGACAGAGACCATCGCCGTGACCTCGCCCGTGTCGCCGAAGATTGGCACGATCGCGCGCACCGACGGCCCGAGGGTGCCGACGTATTCTTCCACCTGACTCTCGCCGTCGAGCGCGGTCTGGATGCTGCCGATATACGGCTTTCCCAGCTGATCGGGATCCGGATGTGTGTAGCGCGTGCGGTCGCGGTCCATGATCGTGATGAAGTCGACCTTCGCCGTCGACATGACGGTGAGCGCATAGGGTTGCAGCTGATCCGAGGGCTGCGCCGTCTGCACGGCATTCGTCACGAACGGATCGTTCGCGAGGGTCTGCGCGATGCTCAAGACCCGGTTGGCCGTGGCCTCGCGCATGTCGGCGCGCGTCGAGAAATAACTCGTGAGACTGAGCGTCGCGCACACGACGACGATCAGCACCAGCTGCGCGACGAACAGCGTGCGCGCCAGGGAGCGCCGGCGACGCGGAGCACGCGGTGCGCGGTCAGCGCGGCTCGAGCTCATGCGCAGATCTCCTTTTTCACGCACATTAGCCTCGCACGTCGAGAACACTATGAACGCAACCGCGACAGCATCCGTGCCCGGTACCAGCATGGTGACGCAGGACAACCGCTACCAGACTTAGGAGTCGGCATGGCAATGACGCCACAACCCCGCACATCGGGCGCGTCTTCGAACGCTTCGCCTCAGCGCAAGAAGGATCGCACCCACTGGCTCTACATCATGGTGATCGTCGCCGTGGTGCTTGGCGCCGCGATCGGCCTCATTTTTCCCGAGGCCGGCGTCGCGCTGAAACCCCTCGGAACCGCGTTTGTCGCGCTGATCAAGATGATCATCGCGCCCGTGATCTTCTGCACGATCGTGCTCGGCGTTGGCTCTGTCGCCCGCGCGGCGACGGTCGGCAAGGTCGGCGGGCTCGCCATGCTGTACTTCTTGGTCATGGCGACGTTCGCGCTCGTCATCGGTCTTGTCGTCGGCAACATCGTGCATCCGGGAAGCGGCCTGCACCTCGAGCCGTACAAGGAGGCCGCGGGCGGCGAGTCGAACGCGACCGTCGACTTCTTGATGAGCCTCATTCCCGGCGACATTCCGGTGCTTCCCACGCTCGTGCTTGCCCTGCTCGTGGGCTTCGCGCTGCAGTCGATGGGCAAGGCCGGAGAACCCGTTGTGAACGGCATCCGTCACATTCAGGCTGTGGTCTTCAAGCTCATGATGATGATCATGTGGGCCGCTCCCGTCGGGGCTTTCGGTGCGATCGCCGCCGTCGTCGGCAACACCGGCTGGGCCGCGATCGGGTCGATGGCGATTCTGATGGGCGCGTTCTACCTCACGTGCGCGCTGTTCATCGTGGTCGTGCTTGGCGGCATCCTGAAACTCGTGACGGGCCTGAACATCTTCATGCTCATGAAGTACCTGGCCCGCGAGTACCTGCTGATCTTCTCGACGTCGTCGTCGGAGTCGGCGCTGCCGCGGCTCATCGCGAAGATGGAGCATGCGGGCGTTTCGAAGCCGGTCGTCGGCATCACGGTGCCGACCGGGTACTCGTTCAACCTCGACGGGACCGCGATTTACCTCACCATGGCGTCGCTGTTCGTCTCGACGGCCATGGGCATGCCGATGAACCTCGGAGAGCAGGTGTCGCTGCTGGTGTTCATGATCATCGCGTCGAAGGGTGCTGCTGGAGTCACGGGTGCCGGGCTCGCGACGCTCGCCGCCGGGCTGCAGGCGCACCGGCCCGAACTGCTCGAGGGCATGGGCGTGATCGTCGGCATCGACAAGTTCATGTCGGAGTGCCGCGCGCTCACCAACTTCACGGGCAACGCCGTCGCGACGCTGCTCATCGGGCGCTGGACGCACGAGATCGACATGCAGCAGGCGCGTGCTGCGCTCTCGGGCACGAGCCCGTTCGACGAGCTTGCGCTTGAGCCCGATGCACATACGAGTACCGCTCCGAAGTCTGGGGAACCAGAACCCGAGAAGGAACTCGAGGCCGCTCGCTGAGGCAGTCAGCGCGACCCGCGGGTGTGAGCTACCGTCTCTGGCGGGCGCTCGCACCCGCCGTTGCGTGAAGGCTAGGCTCTGGCGCGGCGCACGAGCCACGTTGCGAGAGCGACTCCCACGAGCGCGGCGCAGGCGAACACCGCGAACGAGAGCCACCACGTACCGAGAACAGGTGCGAACGTCGCGATGATCGCCGCAAGGATGAGCGCGAGCACGACCACGACGCCGATGAGGATCGCCTGCATGGTCCGCGGCTTCTCACCGCGCATGATCGCCGTGGTCGGAAGGGTCTCGGGGCGGCGCTCCGGGGCGTGCTGGTGCTCGAACCAGTCGGGAGCAGCCTTTGTGTCGGCGCGGGGTGTGATGATGATCGAGTCGGTGACGACCGGCGGCGCGAGTGGGTCCACGACGACAACGGCGAGCGACTCGAGCTCTGACCGCAGGCGCTGAAACTCGGCGTCGTACTGGTCGTCGGTCTCGAGAATCACGTCTTGCTGGCCCGCGAGCGTGATGAGCGTGCTCGAGTCGTACACCGTCCACGCCGCGCGAATGTCGTCGTAGCGCTGGGCGTACTCCCACGCGTGCACGTCGCTCAGCTTCTCAGCCGTGATCGAGAACGCGAAGTCGTCGTTCACCCGCCACACAGAGCGCTCGCCGTCGTGCTCGACGTGCTGCCCGAGCTCGGTCGCGAGGTCGTCAAGCCGCGATTGCACGTAGCTGACGAGCTGCTCGTGCTCGCCCGAAATGAAGAACAGGGCCTGGTACGGAGACTCACTCACGGTCTTTATCGTGGCAATGATCGGCCGGTTCGACAAGCTGAGGCGCGCATGAGCGTCGCAGGAGAGGGTCGAAACGGATGCTGTCAGGCCAGCCCGTGCTCGCGCAGCGCCGCTCCCATGCGCGTGATCGCCTCGCGCATGATGGGGAGCGGCGTTGCGAAGATGAACCGCGCGCCACCCACGCCAGCGGCGCCGCATCCTGCTCCGTCGGTAACACCGACACGCGCGTTCTCGGCGAAGAACTCGCCGGGGGAGTCGATGCCGAGCGCTGTGAAGTCGAGCCACGCGACGTAGGTGCCCTCGGGGCGATGCATCGTCACCCCGGGCAGGTGCTCGGCGACGAGATCGAGCAGCTCGGCACGGTTGCCGTCGAGGTAGCTCACGACGTCGTCGAGCCACGGGCCACCCTCGGTGTACGCCGCGATCGTTGCCGCAGCGCCCATGGTCGAGGCACCGTGCGAGATCCAGTCCGCGTCGTCGAAACGGGCGCGATCGGCGTCACCCGAGACGATGAGCTGCGCGCATTTGAGGCCCGGAAGGTTCCACCCCTTGGCGGCGGACGTCGCCGTGACCGTGTGTTGTGCGGCAGCATCCGACACCGTTGCATATGACACGTGCGTCGCACCCGGAAGCACGAGAGGTGCCCAGATCTCGTCGGCGAACACGCGTCCACCCGCCTCGCCCACGACGGAGCTCACCGCGGCAAGCTCGTCGCGACTGAACACGCGCCCGAGCGGGTTGAAGGGCTGGCAGAGCAGCAGAATCTCGCCTCCGGCGGCGAACGCGGCACGCAAGGCATCGAGGTCAAAGCGCCAGGTGCCGTCGTCGTCGATCATCGGCACTTCGATGACCTCGCGCCCGAGCCGCGGGGGCAGAAACAGGAACGGCATGTACGACGGCGTCGGAACGATGACCTTGCCCTGCGGGCTCATGAGACGCGTGAGCGTGAGCTCGAGCGCGCGCAGCACGTCGGGAACGGCGATCACGTGGTCGGCCGAGACCGGGTAGCCGCGCGAGGCGAGCGCGGATGCTGTCGCCGCCTTGACGTCCCGCAGCATCGATTCGGGCAGGTAGCCGAAGACCTCGGCGTCGACCGCGTCACGCAGCGCGGACTTGACGGGGTCGGCCACCCCGAAGTCCATCTCGGCAATGAACGCGCCGATGTCGATGCCGGGAGCGATCCACTTTGTCGCGCCCGTTCGCCTCAGATCGTCGATGGTCAGCGCGTCGATGCGTTCGGCGAATGTCACGCAAGCCTCCGTTGCTATTTGAAGATGATCGTGCGGGCGCCGTCGAGCAGCACGCGCTTTTCTGCGAACCACTTCACCGCCTGCGTGAGCGTGCGGCTCTCTTCGTCTTGCCCGATCGCGACGAGCTGCTTGGGCGACTGCGTGTGGTCGACGCGCACGACGTTCTGCTCGATGATCGGACCCTCGTCGAGATCGCTCGTGACGAAGTGCGCGGTGGCGCCGATGAGCTTGACGCCGCGTGCGTGCGCCTGGCGGTACGGGTTGGCGCCCTTGAATCCAGGGAGAAAGGAATGGTGGATGTTGATGGCGCGACCCTCGAGCGCGGCGCACAGCTCGGGCGAGAGGATCTGCATGTAGCGGGCGAGCACGACGAGCTCGATGTCGTACTCGTCGACGGCGTCGAGAACGCGCTGCTCGAACGCAGCCTTCGTGTCGGCGTCGACCACCGGCTGTGACTCGAAGGGAACGCCGTAGAACTCCGCGAGCGAGCCGAGGTCGGGGTGGTTCGCGAGAATGAGCGGAACGTCAATGGGCAGGTGCCCCGCGCGCTGGCGGAACAGCAGGTCATTGACGCAGTGCGCCGCCGTCGACGCGAGCATGAGCGTGCGCACCGGGCGCCCCACGGTGTCGACGTTCCACGTCATGCCGAACTTCTCGGCCACGGGGGCCAGCGCCGTCTCGAACTCGTCGCGAGACGCCGACGACTGCACCTGCAGGCGCATGAAGAACCGGTCGGTGTCGACGCTCGCGAATTGCTGGCTTTCGCTGATGTTGCCGCGCGCGGCCACGATCGCACCGCTCACGTCGTGCACGATTCCAGGTTGATCGGGGCACACGAACGTGAGAACCCAGTGGTTCGGGTCGTTCGTGCTCTCAGCAGAGGGAACGGGTGCGGAAGTCACTCCTCAAGAGTAGCCATTCTGGCCACCCGTGAGGGCGACCGGCGCACGCGGGCGGGGAGGGGTCAGGATGCTGACGCTGACGCAGCCGCGGGAAGGAGGCGCTCCTTGTTGTTCGAACGGCAGAGAAAGTCGCGCACGGTGTCACGGCTGCGGGTGAGGCAGCTGATGCGCGACTCGATCGCCGCGAGTTCGTCGGCCAGCTCGTCGGCGACATCGACAGAGCATTCGACGACCTCTTGTCTCGAGCACACGTCTGCGGCATCGAGCACGAGCTTCGTCAGGCGCGTGGAGAGACCGGACTGCACGAGACCGCGCACCTGAATCGCGCGCTCGACGTCTCGCTCCGCGTATGAGCGGTATCCGTTGGCTGAGCGCATCGGGGCAATGAGCCCCTGCTGTTCGTAGTAGCGCAGCATCCGTGTCGGTATGCCCGTGCGCTCCGAAAGCTCGCCGATCTTCACCGTGTCTCCCTTGGTGCCGGGTCCCTCAGCATCGGAGGGAGATTCGTGCTTGACATTGACATTAGTGTCAAAGTTTACGCTCAAGCCATGCCTGAAACAACTACCTCCGTCACCTCGGTACCGAGCGACGTACAGTCGGGCACGTCGTTCCCCTACCTCGCGACCGGTGTGCTGTCACTCGTGCTGGCACTCACTGTCGCCGCGGAGTCGCTGCCCGCGGCGATCATGCCGCAGATGGCTGCCACGCTCGGCGCCGACAATCTGCAAATCGGTCTTCTGTTGTCGGCGTGGGCCGTCACGGTGATCCTCGCCAGCATCCCGCTTGCTCGTCTGACCCGTCGCATCGACCGTCGCCTCGTCGTGTCCGGGTCGCTTGCCGTCTTCGCCCTGGGAAGCCTTGGAACGGCGCTCGCGCCGACGTATGAGATCGCCCTCGTGACCCGCGTAGTCACGGCAGCGGCACACGGTCTGCTGTGGTCCGTCGTGATCGTGTACGCGACGGCGATTCTCGATTCACGGCATCTCGGGCGCGGGCTCGCGATCGTCACGGGAGGCGTCACGGTTGCGCTCGCACTCGGGCTTCCGGCCGGGGCGGCGATCGCGCTCGTGGGGGACTGGTGCTTCGCATTTCTCGGGGTCGGTGTGCTCGTCGGCATCCTGTCGTTCGTCGTGGCGCGCTTTCTGCCGCGCGTTGCCTCCGAGGCTTCCGTGCCCGCACAGAGCGAGCCGGACGCGGAGCCCGCGAAAGGTGACGCGTCGCGTGCCCCGGTCGCCGCGCTGCTCGCCGCGGCACTGGTCTTCGCGTTCGGGCACTTCACGCTCTTCGCCTACATCACGCCCTACCTGACCGACGCGGCGCACTTCGACGCGGGCTGGACGGGGCCGCTGCTCGCGCTCTTCGGGGCGGCGGGATTCGTCGGCATCCTCGTGAGCGGACTGACGGTGGATCGCTGGCCCTCGATCGCGCTGCCCGTCACCTTCGCCAGCATGGCCGTGGCCACCGTGGCGCTTGCTGTCGCGCCGGCCGTTCCCGCTCTCGTCGTCGCCGGCGTCTTCGTCTGGGGTGTGGCGATGGGAGCAATGTCGCCGCTCGTGCAGACCGCCGTCATGCGCACGGCGTCACCGCAGCTGCGCGCCACCGCGAGCGCGGCGCTGGTCGTGTCGTTCAACAGCGGAATCGCCGCGGGGTCGTGGGTGGGCGGCGTGGTCGAGAGCACGGCGGGCACGCCCGCGAATGCCGCCCTCACGGCCGTGGCCTCGACAGCATCCGTCGTTCTCGTTCTGCTCGCGCAGAAGCTCGCCTCACGCGCACGCGCGTGAACGAAAACGAGCGGGCGCCGACGGCTGATGCCGCAGCGCCCGCTCGTGTTCACGGATGCATCACTCGTCGTCGTGCTCTTCGGGATGCCGCATGAGGTGAACGATCGAGACGGCCATGCCGCCCCACACCGTGACGATCGCGACGAGCATCATGATGATGGCGGATGCGCTCATGGCCTGTCCTTTCCGTTGCGCGCCGAGCGTCTCGTTGCTGCGGCAGGCTCATCGGGTGCGTTCGCGGCGGCGAACTCGCCCGTCTCTGCGTCGTGACGCGCGATTTCCTTCGCGTCGATCTCGGGGTCGAGAATCGGCGCTGAGACCGGCTCGCCGTCGATGTCGGGATCGTGAAGCGCTGACTTCGACGACCACGGCAGTTTCGACAGCAGGTACGCGACAACGACGAGCGCGATCGCCATGCCCCAGCCAAACACGCCGACGAACCACGCGGGCATGTCGCCGTAGCCTTCGCTGATCATCGTCTGCAGCGAGTCGATGAGAATGTAGCCGAGAATGATCGGCGTGATTCCGCCGACGAACATCATCCACGTGCGGCCCATGCGAATCGACGACGTCTTGTTCAGGTGATCGCGCAGCTTCGGCAGTGCCGTGAAGCCCGCCGTGAGGAAGATCACGACGACCAGGGCGACCGCGACGATTCCGAAGCTGTTCACGAATGCGTCGGTCACGTCGAGCAGGTTGAGACCCGTCGTCGTGGGGAATAGCAGAATCGAGATGATCGCCATGGGAATGCCGACCCAGAGCGTCGCACTGACGCGCCCGAGGCCCAGCTTGTCCTTGATCGCCGAGATGACGACTTCGAGGATGCTGACCATCGACGTGAAGCCGGCGAAGACGAGCGAGGCGAAGAACAGCACGCCGAGCAAAGCGCCCGCCGGAGCCTGCGAGATGATCGTCGGGAATCCGATGAACGCCAGACCGATACCGGATGCTGCAACCTCGTCGACCGCCTGGCCGTTCTGAGTTGCGATGAACCCGAGAGCGGCGAAGACGCCGATTCCGGCGAGGATCTCAAACCCGCTGTTCGAGAACCCGACGACGAAACCGCTGCCGGTGAGGTCGGTCTTCTTCTTGAGATACGACGCGTACGTGAGCATGATGCCGAACGCCACCGAGAGCGAGAAGAAGATCTGCCCGTACGCCGCGATCCAGATTCCGCTGTCGGCCATGCGGCTCCAGTCGGGCGTGAACAGTGCGTTGAGCCCTTCGAAGGCACCCGGGAGGAACAGCGACTGCACGACAAGGATGATGAACATCACGAAGAGCAGCGGAATGAAGATCATCGCCGAGCGGGCGATGCCCTTCTGGACGCCGAATGCGAGAATCGCGATGGCCGCGACCCACACGAGAATGAGCGGAATCAGCACGCCGGGAACGAAGTTGAACTGCACGTTCACCTCGTCGGCGACCTGCAGGTATTCGCCCATCAAGAAGCCCGCCGGGTCGTCCCCCCACGCCTTCGTGACAGAGAACCAGGTGTAGCAGGCGGCCCACGCGATGATGACGGCGTAGTACACGGCGATGACGAAGCAGATCAGCACCTGCCACCAGCCGAACATCTCGGCCTTCTTGTGCAGACGCCGGAACGCCATGGGCGGTGAACCGCGGAACTTGTGACCGATGGCGTAGTCGAGAA
Organism: Paramicrobacterium agarici; assembly: GCF_002563955.1. Taxonomy (NCBI): domain Bacteria; kingdom Bacillati; phylum Actinomycetota; class Actinomycetes; order Micrococcales; family Microbacteriaceae; genus Paramicrobacterium; species Paramicrobacterium agarici. Next base: position 3,061,723 of record NZ_PDJE01000001.1, on the reverse strand, counting down.
ACAGCAGCGGGATTCCCGCCGTGACCAGCGCGATCAGGTACGGCACAATGAAGGCGCCGCCGCCGTTGTCATACGCGACGTAGGGGAAGCGCCAGATGTTGCCCAGCCCGACGGCGGATCCGATCGCCGCGAAGATGAAGGCGTTGCGCCCCGAGAACGTCTCGCGCGTTCTGAGGCCCACGGCCGATGATTTAGCTTTCACTTTCCACCTCGTTGTTCGAGTGATGTAGTGCACCCATCATGCCGTGATTCTCGGCAGAAACACAGCTTTCCATGCTGCGCCTCGCCGGTGGGTCGCGAAAATCGGGCTGTGCCGTAGAATATGTGGCGGTTCACGCATTCTCGTCGAGCCCTGGGCGCGCACATGGGCGCGAAGTCGAACTCGGTGGCGCAGGTCTTCCCCGCCCGAGTGAACGCCGTTGTTGGATTCTTCCGATGACTACCTCCCCAATTCCTGTTGCTCCGCGTTCTGCGAGCATCCCCACCGACCGCCGGCCGTTTCCGTGGCTCGGGCTCATTCTGCTCTCGGCAGGCGTCTTTCTCGCGATTACGAGCGAGGTCACGCCCACGGGGCTCCTGCCCGAGATGAGTTCTGCGCTCAGCGTCACCGAGGGTCAGATCGGCCTACTCGTGTCGATCTTCGCATTCACTGTCGTGATCACGAGCGCACCGCTGACCGCGCTCACCGTACGGTTGCCGCGCAAGCCGCTCATCGTTGCCGTGCTCGTTGTGCTCGGCATCGCCAACCTCGCCACGGGACTTGCGCCCACCTACGCGCTCGTGGTTGTCGCGCGCATTGTCGGCGGCCTCGCGCATGGCCTGTTCTGGTCGCTCGTTCCGGCGTATGCCGCGCGCATCGTCTCGCGCGAGAACCTCAGCCGCGCCGTGTCGCTCACGCTTGCGGGCGGCACGCTCGCGCTCGTGCTCGGCGTTCCGCTCGCGACAGCACTCGGGCATGCTGTGGGCTGGCGCTGGGCGTTCGTCGCCATCTCGGCCGGCCTCATTCTGGGGGCGATTGCGGTTCTGCTCTGGCTCGCTCCCGTTGCCCGCGAGAAGCACGAGGCACAGGATGCTGGCGCCACGAAGCGCCGCGATTCCACTGTCGTTCCGGTGCTCGTGATCTGCGTCACCGTCGCGATCATCATGATCGGCAACTACGCCTTCTACACGTATGTCACGCCGTTTCTGCTCGACCCCGTCGGTGTGCCCTCCGAGTACATCAGCATTGCGCTGTTCGTCTACGGCGGCGCCGGAGCGATCGGTCTCGTTCTGACAGGAACGGTGTTCGCCCGCCGCACGCGGCTCGGCATTGTGATCGGGCTCGCCGGAGTCGCAGCATCCGTTCTGGCTCTCGCATTCACGGTCGGTGGCTTTTGGGGATCGATGGTCGCGCTCGCCGTGTGGGGGCTGGCATTCGGCATGGTGCCGCCGCTGTTGCAGACAAGGATGCTGCAGACGGCGAGCGAGCGCTTTCGTGACACGGCGAGTGCGATCTACACGACGGCCTTCAACGTGGGCATCAGCGGGGGAGCGTTCCTCGGCGCGATGCTGCTGCCGTGGCTGGGCATTCAGTCGCTGCCGCTGGTCAATGCGGCGCTCACGGTTGTGGGTCTCGTGATTGTGCTGGCTGTCGTGCTGCGGAGCCGCCGCCGGGTTGTCACGTAAGTGAGTTGCAGAAAGTGGTCATTCAGCGATGCTCCTGGGCCAGCCATTTCGTGCAACTCACTTCTCCTTCAGGCTCCGCTGACCAGATCCTCGGAACGCATAGCGCGACTGGGCGGGTCGATGGATGCGGCTGCAGAAGATCCAGGTGAAGCCACGGCAGGATCTTCAAGATAGGTCAAGAGAAGCCTCGACGTTCCCGGGACCGCGCTACCGGACGCCACGTACTCGATCGACACGGTGTCGCCCAGAGCAACTTCGACCGGAAGCGGGTCCTCGAATTCCCACGCCAGCGTCCCCTCGTCGCTGATCTCTGCCGTCCATACGAACGGCGACGCGTCGCCGTTCGTCAGAGTAATTTGCACCGGCGCGTTGTTGGTCCCCGCAAATGTGAGTGATGTGATGTCCACAGCGGTGGCCTCGTCGCAGGCAATTTCTTCAGTAGCGGGATCCAAGCTGCAGTGCGCAGTGCCTCCGACGCCCGTGATGGCTGGAGACGCCGTTACGACGAACTCGACGGGAGCCGACGCCGGAGATGATCTTTCACCAAGCGTTGTCGTCGCCGTCAGTGAGTAGGCACCGGGGTTGTATCTGAGGGGCTCCGTCACCCATGCTCCTTGCCCGTCGGCAGTGACGACGAGGGGTTCGATAGACGCAGCTGTCGGCGCCATCATGAGACTCGCCGATTCTCCGGTCGACTGCGTCGTCGGCTCTTCGCCCGCCGACGTGATTGCGAGCGTCACCGTACTGCCGGGAGCCGCTGTTCCTGACACCACGGGGTACGAGGTACCGCCGCCGTTGTCGTACGCGATGTCTGAGGGAGCGGCCAGCGGTGTCTCCCCGGGAGGGGGATTTACCGTGTCATCGTCGGAGTCGTCCGGCTTCGATGGAGGAGCCGCGTCGTCCACGTCGTCGGACGGAGGTTCGTCCACCGGCGGCGCCGCGACCGGCGGGTCTTGCGCAGGAGGCTCAGCAGCAGGAGGGCTGTCGGCAGGCGGCGCGTCGTCGGCCGGCGGGACGCTGTCTTCAGGTGGAAGCTTCTCGTCGGGAAGCACAAGCTCCGCGCCATCATCGGGGTCCCCGACGGCTGGCGGCTGCCCCGCAGCCTGCGGTGGCGACGTCTGCGCGTCGCCGTCAACCGGCGACAGCGTGGGAATGAAGATGACGGCCGCCGCTACCGCTGCCGCCAGCACGCCGGCAATCACCGTTCCGCCGACCGCGAGGGCTCCCGCAGAAAGGCCGGTACTCGTCGTCCCTGCTCCGCCCGCGCTGCCGCTTGCTCCTCCTCCGCTCGCGCCACCACTGCCACCGGACGCGGCTCCTGCGCCGGCCGCGCCAGCCGGTGCGCCGACGCTCGCGGCGAGTCCTGCGGGCATCGCCATGACCGCAGCATCCTGCCCCGATTGCAGCCACGCGAGATACGAACTCGCCCCCGTCGCACCGATCGCGAGCGGCAGCAGGACAAGTGCGATTCTCGAGCCAACTGCCTTCGCCTCGGCAACGACGATCGTGCACCGTGCGCACTCGTCGAGGTGCTCCTCGAACCGCACGGTGTCGCGCTTGCCGAGAGCCGATCGTGCGTACGAACCCATTCGCTCCAGCGTCCAGCGGCACTCCGACCCCTCAACGGCCGAGTTGATGTGAGCCTGAATCCAGGCCTGCCGCAGACCTTCGCGCGCACGATAGGTGAGCGCTGCGACGCTGTTCGTCTTCATGCCGAGCAACGGTCCGATCTCGGCGGGCGTCATCTGCTCGACCTCTGAGTACCACAGCACCTCCTGCCAGCGGGAGGGCAGACTGCGGAAGGCTTTGGCGGTCAGCCCGCGATCGAGTGCCGCCTCGGTCTCAGCCTCGCTGGTTGCCGGGTCTTCGAACGATTCGAGCCTGTCGAGCGAGGTCTCGCGTCGCTTGCGCCCCCACTCGGCCGCGGTGTTGCGCAGTGTCGTGAAGAGGTACGGCCGAAATGCTCCTTTGGGGCCGCCGCCCTTGCGCACTGCCGTGAACACGCGCACGAACGCCTCTTGCACGAGGTCGTCGTGGTCGAGGCTCGACGTGATCGACCGCGCAACCGTGAGACCAGCCGCCGAATGCCGCCGCCACAGCTCCGCGTACGCGCTCTCGTCGCCGTCGCGCGTGCGCTCAATCAGACGGGAGTCCGACGGCTCAGCGGCGTTGGCACCAAACATAGAGTGATTCTCTCAGCGATCGAAGGGGCGAAGCAGGAGCTGCTCCCTTAAGAGATGCGGTCAGCGGCGAATTATGACGCCGTCGGCCATTGTCGGCCAGCGGCGGGAAAATATCCAGAAAGAATATTTGCGAACCCGCGTCATAATCTCGCGATACTGCCCTCTCTCAGAGTGAAGGACGTCGCACGCACGACACAGGAGTGGGCGCGACGGACGCCATCGTCCCTAGCGGTGGCCCGGAAGCTCGTCACGAGCAGCCGGATACCTGATGGGAAACCCGAGCCCCATCAGGGATCCGACTTCGGGAGCACGCCAGCGAGGTCGGATGCGGTGGGACGCGGCACGGCAATGGGGGTCGCCGCGTCTCACCGCACTGGATTTCGGGGCGTCAACAGCGCGATCGGCGGAAATATTCCTCTCTGGGCATCTGCAGAGTTACTCTCGATTTTCTCGGAAGTGCGCGTAGTGGACTCTGTAGAATAAGGAGAAACCGCCGCCGACATTTCGGAGACGCGCATGGCAGTGCTCTTGACCGCATTCTTGGTGCTGTCAATTGTCACGCCGAATCTCACGCGATGGCTCTCGACCCGGGTGTTCTTCGTGATCGCCCTGGTTCCGCTGGCGGCATTTGTTCTCACACTGCTGCAGACGCCGACGATTCTCGACGGGCACGAAGCCCTCGAATCGTATGCATGGATTCCCTCGCTCGGCGTAGAGCTGTCATTCCGCGTCGATGCCCTGGCCTGGCTGCTCTCTCTCGTGGTCACGGGAGTCGGCGCGCTCGTTCTGCTGTATTGCGCACACTACTTCTCGACAGACGAACCGGGGCTCGGACGCTTCGCGGGCCTCATGCTCGCGTTCGCAGGCACCATGTACGGGCTCGTGATCACCGACGACATCGTCGTGCTGTTCATGTTCTGGGAGATCACGAGCGTTCTGTCGTATCTGCTCATCGGGCACTACACGGGCCGCAAAGAATCACGCGGTGCAGCGCTGCAGGCTCTGCTGGTCACGACATTCGGCGGGCTCATCATGCTCGTCGGAGTCGTGATGATGGTCGTCGCCAACGGCACGACATCGATCGCCGCCATGGTCGCCCAGCCGCAAGAGGGCCCGGCCGTCGCGACAGCCGTCATTCTGATTCTCATCGGCGCGCTGTCGAAGTCGGCGATCGTGCCGTTCCACTTCTGGCTGCCCGCCGCGATGGCCGCTCCGACCCCCGTGAGTGCGTACCTGCACGCCGCCGCGATGGTCAAAGCGGGCATCTACCTCGTCGGCCGATTCGCGCCAGGCTATGCAGATTCACCGGGGTGGATGCCGACACTCATCGTTCTCGGGCTCGCGGCCATGCTCGTCGGGGCATGGCGCTCTCTGCGGCAGTACGACCTCAAGCTCGTTCTCGCATACGGCACCGTGAGTCAACTGGGCTTCTTGATCGTGATCGCCGGATTCGGCACTCATGATGCCGCCCTCGCCGCGGTGGCGCTTCTGCTCGCGCACGCGTTGTACAAGGCGACGCTCTTTCTCGTGGTCGGCATCATCGACCATCGCACGGGAACACGCGACTGGCGAAAGCTCTCAGACCTCGGCAGGCGTGCGCCCGTGCTCATGAGCGTCTCGGCCGTTGCGTGCCTCTCAATGGCGGGCGTTCCACTGTTATTCGGCTTCGTCGCCAAAGAGGCCGTGTTCACGTCGTTCATCGACGCGGGGCTCGCGGGAAGTGACTGGGGCTGGGTCGCCCTCGTCGGAACCGCGGTCGGCTCTGCGCTCACCGTCGCGTACACGGCGCGCTTCTTCTGGGGTGCATTCGCCCGCCGCGAGAATTGCGCGCCGACTCCGCTCACACACAGCAGCCGCGGACTCATGGTGTCGCCGGTCATTCTCACCGTCGCGACGATCGTGTTCGGCGTCGCCCCCGGCCTGATCGACGCACCGCTCGGCGTCTACGCGGCGAGCTTCGCGGGCCCCGGGTCGGCACATCTCGCCCTGTGGCACGGCCTGCAGCCCGCGCTCGCCGTCTCGGCCGGAGTGCTCATCGTCGGTCTCGCCTTGTTCGCCGTGCGAACCGCCGTGGCGCGCCTGCAAGACCTCGTGCCCGACTGGATAGAAGCGTCGCGCGGCTACTGGTCCGTGCTGAGCGTCGTCGACCGCTTCGCCGCCCGCACGACGATCTTCGCCCAGCGCGGTGGTCTCTCGCAGTACCTCGCCACGATCCTCGTCGTGTTCGTGGCCGGCGTCGTGTTCACGCTGTCGATGAACCGAACGTGGCCCGACAGCATCCGCCTCTTCGACTACCCCGCGCAGCCGGTTATCGGCCTCATCATGATCGTCGCCGCGATCCTGGCCGCCCTGGTCGAACAGCGCATGACCGCCGTGTTGCTGGTCGGCATCACGGGCTACGGTCTCGTTGCGCTCTTCGCACTGCACGGCGCACCCGACCTCGCGATCACGCAGGGGCTCGTCGAGATGGCGACGATTGTGATCTTCGTGCTCGTGCTGCGGCGGCTGCCCGTCAAGATCGCGCAGCACAACAAGCCTGTGCAGAAGAAACGGCGGATGCTGATCGGCGCTCTCGTCGGCCTCACAATGGGAATCGTCGGCGTCGTCGCGCTTGCCGCGCGTCAAGCTCAGACGATCGCCGTCGACCTTCCGGAGCTCGCCGTGACCGAGGGGCACGGCCGCAACATCGTCAACGTGATGCTCGTCGACATTCGCGCGTGGGACACGATGGGCGAGATCTCCGTGCTCGTTGTCGTGGCGACGGGAGTCGCGAGCCTGCTGTTCGTGTCGGGGCGCATGGGAGCGATGCCGCGCATCGCAGGTGCTCGCGCCATGCGCCGCTCGGCGCGTCGCCGCCAAGTCGTGCACGACCCGCTCGCGCCGGCTCACGGCGAGACCGAGACGCGGCACACGTGGATCTTCGCCGGTCGCACCCTGTCGCTGCGGCACCGTTCGATTCTGCTCGAGGTCGTCGTGCGGCTGCTGTTCCACCCCGCGATCATCGTGTCGATCTACCTGCTGTTCGTCGGACACAACCAGCCAGGCGGCGGATTCGCGGGGGGCCTTCTCGCGGGGCTCGCGCTCATTGCTCGCTATCTCGCTGGCGGCCGCTTCGAGCTCGCGGAGGCCGTCACCGTCGACGCGGGCAAGATTCTCGGCGCCGGCATCCTGCTCGCTGTGGGTACCGCTGTCGGTTCGCTGTTCTTCGGCGCCGACGCCCTCACCTCGGCGTACCTCGAGGCCGACGTGGCGGTGCTCGGGCACCTCTCGATCGGCACATCGACGATCTTCGACATCGGCGTCTACCTCGTGGTCGTCGGGCTCATCCTCGACATTCTGCGCAGCCTCGGCGGCGAGGTCGATCGGCAGCTCGATGACGCCGAGGTCAGCGTCGGCTCTCGAGGAGGTTCGGCATGACAGCATCCCTCACCCTCGTGATCATCATGGCCGTGCTGTACGCAGCCGGCGTCTACGTCATGCTCGAGCGCAGCCTCACGCGCGTGCTCATCGGGTTTCTGCTCGTGGGCAACGCCACGAACATTCTCATCTTCATCATGAGCGGGCCGAGCGGGTCGGCGCCGATCGTGAGCGATTCGACGGCGGATGCTCCCATGGTTGACGCGCTGCCTCAGGTGCTCATGCTCACGGCCATCGTGATCAACTTCGGCATCACGGCATTTCTGCTCGCGCTCATCTACCGGTCGTGGTGGCTCGCGAGGCTCGGCGATCGCGGAGACACCGTGCCCGACGAGCACGCGTCAGACACCGAACAGACCACAGAGGCCACGTTCGACGCCGTCGACGTCGACGATCAGGCCATTCAAGACCTGCTCGACGCGAGCGACGAGCACGTCGACGACGACTCCGACACGACGAGAGGGGACCGATGATCGCCTCTCTTCTGCCGCTCGTCGTCGCCATTCCGCTGCTTGGCGCGGCCGTCACACTCGCGCTCGGGCGCCGCACGCGACTTCAGGTGATCGTGAGCACGCTGAGCCTCGTGCTCGTGACGGTGCTGAGCCTCGCCCTGATGTTCGACGTCGACACGAACGGCACCGCCGTCGTGCACATCGGCGGGTGGGATGCTCCGTGGGGGATTGTGCTCGTCGCCGACCGGCTGTCGGCCATCATGCTCCTGATCTCGTCGCTCATGCTGCTCGGCGTTCTCATCTTCTCGATCGGTCAGGGCATCGTCGATCAGAACGACGAGGAGACGCCGGTCTCGATCTTCCACCCGACCTACCTCGTGCTGGCCGCTGGCGTGTTCGACGCGTTCGTCGCGGGCGACCTGTTCAACCTCTACGTCGCCTTCGAGATGCTGCTCTCGGCGAGCTACGTGCTGCTCACGCTCGGAGGCACGGGTGCGCGCATCCGAGCGGGAGTGACGTACATCGTCGTCAGCCTCGTATCGTCGATCATCTTTCTCGCCGCCATCGCGCTCATCTATGGCGCGACAGGAACCGTGACGATCGCGCTCATCTCCGAGCGCATCCGCGACCTGCCGATGGACATCCAGATGATCCTGTGCGTCGCACTGCTTATGGCGTTCTGCATCAAGGCGGCCGTGTTCCCACTGTCGTTCTGGCTTCCCGACTCGTACCCGACCGCGCCCGCGCCGGTCACCGCTGTGTTCGCCGGGTTGCTCACTAAGGTGGGCGTCTACGCGATCATCCGCACCGACAACGTGCTCTTCGTCGACGTTCCGCTGAGAGTGCCGCTCATGATCGTCGCGTTCTTCACGCTGCTCATCGGCATTCTCGGCGCTCTCGCGCAAGCCGACATCAAGCGGCTGCTGTCGTTCACGCTCGTGAGCCACATCGGGTACATGATCTTCGGCATCGCCATCGGGGGAGTCCATGCGCTCTCGGCGACGATCTACTACATCGTGCACCACATTGCCGTGCAGACCACGCTGTTTCTCGCCGCGGGGCTCGTGGAGCGCGTGGGCGGGTCGACATCGATCTCTCGGCTCGGCGGCGTACTGAAAGCATCCCCCATGGTGGCTGTACTGTTCTTCATCGGCGCCATGAACCTGGGCGGCATCCCACCGTTCTCGGGATTTCTCGGCAAGCTCGCGCTGTTCCAAGCCGGTCTTGAGCAGGCGGATTGGCTCATCTACGTGCTCGTCGCCGCGGGCGCCGCCACGTCGCTGCTCACGCTGTACGCCCTTGTTCGCGTGTGGAACATGGGGTTCTGGCGCAGCCGCAACGAGGTGAGGGGCTACTCGTCTCCGCTACTCGCATCGCTGAGCGAGAGCCCCGACGACTCCGGCAGCGTCATGACCAAGAGCATCTCGAAGCTCATGCTCGGCGCGACGACGGGGCTCGTCGCCGTGACCGTCGCGCTCACGCTGCTCGCCGGGCCGCTGTTCGGCTACACCGACAGGGCCGCAGACAACCTGAGCGACCCCGGCAACTACGTGAGCGCCGTCTTCGGGGGAGGTGAGCGATGAGCAGCGAACCAGAGGTGAAGCCGCGCGAGGAGCGATCGTCGCCCGGAGGGCTCATCATTCTCAGCGTGGGACTCGTGGTGATCTGGATGCTGCTGTGGGGGCAGTTCACCTGGCTGTCGCTCATCACGGGCGTGATTCTCGCCCTCGGCGTCTCGATCGTGTTCTACCTGCCCGCCGTGCAGATGAGCATCCGTGTGAACCCCTGGTACACGTTCGTATTCTTCGCGCGTCTGCTGTGGGACATCGTGCGCGCGTCGGTCGGCATCGCGTGGCTCGTGATGCGCCCGACGTACGTGCCCTCGAACGCGATCACGGCGGTGCCGCTGCGCACTCGCTCCGACCTGATTATGACGTGGACGGCCGAGGCGATCTCGATCGTTCCCGGCTCGATTGTTCTCGACGTCGATCGCGAAGACTCGGTTCTCTACGTGCATGTCATCAACGTGCGCACGCTCGCCGAGGTGGAGGCGTTCGAAGACGAAGTGCTGCGCACCGAGAAGCGCATCGCGCTCGCGCTGGGAACGAAGGCCGACATCGATCGCGTGCGCGCTGGCTCGGCAGCATCCGTCACCATCGACAGAGGTGAGGAGCAGTGACCGTCATGAACGTGCTCATCGGAGTGGCGATCGTGCTCTTCGCCGCGGGTGCCCTCGCGTCGCTGTACCGGCTGATCGCGGGGCCGACGCTGCTCGACCGGGTTGTGGCCAGTGATGTGCTGCTGGTCACGGTCATGTGCGGACTCGGGGCCGAGATGGCGATCAACCACCACACGACGACGCTTCCGCTGCTGCTCGTGCTCGCGGCGTTCGCGTTCATCGGGTCGGTGAGCGTTGCGAAGTTCATGGGACGAAAGGACGACACATGACCGGCGAAGTCCGTGACTGGATCACGATGGTTCTCGTGCTCGTCGCTGCCGTGATGTGCCTCGCGGCGGGCATCGGCCTGCTGCGCATGCCCGACGTTCTGACGCGACTGCACGCGGCGACGAAGCCGCAGATTCTCGGTCTCATCGCGATGATGGCCGACATCGCGCTCAACACCCCCGCGGTTGTCACGATCACGATGGCGATCGCGATCATCTTCTTCCAGGGACTCACGGCGCCGATCTCGGCGCACATGGTCGGTCGGGCGGGGTACCGCGCGGGCAGCGTTCACCGCGAATCGCTGCTGCGCGACGACCTGGCGCGGCGCATCGAGCAGGCAGAGCGCACGCAGAAACACTGAACCGCATGCGCTAAATTCGGAAATTCTCCGAGGGGGCTCGATGAGAGCCGCGAGATTCCGGGCCTCGCGCGCAGAGCTGACGGTGATCGGCACCAAATTTCCGAAATTAGAGCACGTTGGCCGGTGAACTCAGCGGCGCATCGAGGTCAAACCGAACGGCTGATCCGCTAGCGCAGCCGGTTGCCGTCAGCCCACACGCCGAGAACGTCGAACTCGGAGGAGAGCAGCACAGCGTCGGCGGCGAATCCGGGGCGCAGACTGCCGAGCTCGGTGAGGCCGAGCGCGCGGGCGGGAGCGCCCGTGACAGCATCCACCGCCTGTTCGATCGGCAGGCGCACGTCGGTCACCGCGCGGCGCAGCGCCTCGTCGAGCAGCAGCGTCGAACCGGCGATCGAACCGCCGGTCTCGCTCCCGTCGTCGAGACGGGCGACGCCGTCGCGCACGGTCACATCGAGTCCGCCGAGCGTGTACGCGCCATCGGCGGCTCCGGCGGCGGCCATCGCATCGGTGATGAGCGCGATCCGGCCAGGCGCCTCGCCGAAGAGCATGCGCACGACGTCGGCGTGCACGTGAGTGCCGTCGTTGATCACCTCGAGCGTGACGTCGTCGCGGCCGAGCGCGGCGATCACGGGGCCCGGGGCGCGGTGGTGAATGCCGTTCATCGCGTTGAACGCGTGTGTGAGCAGCGTCGCGCCGGCGTCGAACGCGGCGAGCGTCGTCTCGTAATCAGCATCCGTGTGCCCGACGGCAACGCGCACGCCCGCGTCGCTGAACGCGCGAACGGCGTCGAGCCCACCGTCGAGTTCGGGAGCGAGCGTGATCTGCCGCAGCGAACCGTCAGCGGCGCTCAGCAGCGTCTCGATGTCATCGCGCGTCGGTGCAACGAGCAGGTCAGCGGTGTGCGCGCCCTTGTGCCCGACGTCGAGAAATGGGCCCTCCAGATGCGAGCCGAGAATGAGCGGGTCGGATGCTGTCAGCTCGGCGATCATGGCGGCACGCTGCGCCAGGTCGGCGACGGATGCTGTCACGAGCGAGAGCACCGAGCGCGTCGTTCCGTGAGCGCGATGCACGGCGACCGCCGTGGCGACGGCCTCGCGCCCGTCGTCATAGGCGGCAGCGCCTCCACCGTGCCCGTGAATATCGATGAATCCCGGGGTCAGCCACGCGCCCGCGGCGTCGACCACGTCGTCGTCGGGCGCGGCGCGGCGCCAGTCGTCGCCGATGCCGGTCGCTGTGACGACAGCATCCGTCATCTGCACCCACGCGTTCTCGGTGACCTGTGCATCGGTGACGAGACGGGCGGAGTGGATGACGGTCATTCGGCGATCCTCACGTCGAGGCCGCGCTCGGCGAACGCGGCGATGGTCTCTGGGCTCGCACCGGCGTCGGTGATGAGCAGATCGAACGCATCGAGCGGCGCGACGGAGGCGAACGCGCGGCGGCCGATCTTCTGAGAGTCTGCCACGATGACCGCCGACTTCGCGCGCTCGGCCATGAGCTGATTGACGCGTGCCTCGCCCTCGTCGTGCACCGTGGCGCCCTGCTCGGGGTCGATGCCGTTGACGCCGATGAAGGCGACGTCGATGCTGAGTTTGCCGAGCATCTCGTCGGCATACGGGCCGGTCAGCTCGTAGGAGCGGGCGTGCACGACGCCGCCCGAGACGACGACCTTGATGTGCGGGCGCAGGGCCAGCTGCGAGGCGATGTTTATCGCGTTGGTGACGACGGTGAGGCCAGCATCGCCCTGCGGGTCGCTCAGGTCGCCGCGCGTGGCAAGCTCGCTCGCGACCGCGGTCGACGTGGTGCCGCCGCACAGCCCGACGACGGAGCCCGGCGCGACGAGCTCGCTCGCGGCGCGCGCGATCGCGGCCTTCTCGTCGGCCCGCTGCCCGCGCTTGTACCGCAGCGGAAGATCGTACGAGACGGAGTGCCCGACGGCCCCGCCGCGCGTGCGCGAGAGGAGGTTCTGACTCGCGAGCGTGTCGAGGTCGCGGCGCACGGTAGCGGGGGAGACCTCGAGTGCGTCGACGACGTCGTCAACCTCGATCTGCCCGTTCTCGGCGAGCAGATCGAGCACGGCCTGCAGCCGCTCTGACCGGTTCACGTTGTGCCTCCGTGCGGGGCGAGGGCGAACAGTCGCTGCAGTCGCTCGGCCTCGGCCGACAGAGCAGCCCGCGCCGGGGCGAGGTACTTGCGCGAGTCGACGACGGCCGGGTTCGTCGCCAGAAACTCGCGAATCGCCCCCGTGAACACGCCATTGAGGTGCGTCGACACGTTGATCTTCGTCATGCCCGCGCGCACGGCGAGCGTGAGCACATCGTCGGCGACGCCAGACGAGCCGTGCAGCACGAGCGGCACGTCGAGGGCGGCGTGCAGGCGCGAGATGAGGTCAAGGTCGAGCGCCGCGACGCGCTCGGTCATGGCGTGCGATGAGCCGACGGCCACGGCGAGAGCGTCGACTCCCGTCTCGGCGACGAAGTCCGAAGCCTCGGCCGGGTCGGTGCGTACGCCGGGAGCGTGCGCACCGTCTTTGCCGCCCACTTCGCCGAGCTCGGCCTCGACGAAGACGCCCGCCGCGTGCGCGTAGGCAACGCTGCGGGCCGTTGCCGCGACGTTCTCGCCATACGGCAGCTTCGCGCCGTCGTACATGACTGAGCCGAACCCGAGGTCGACGGCCTCGCGCGTGAGGTCTTCGCTTTCGGCGTGGTCGAGGTGCAGGGCGACGCTCGCGCTCGACTGCTCGGCGAGGGCAGCGCACGCGGTCGCGATGGGTTCGAGCGCGCCGTGATAGCCGACGCAGTTCTGCGAGATCTGCAGCACGACCGGCAGCTGCGAGCGTTCGGCGGCGGCGACGAGGCCCTCGGCCGTCTCGAGGTGGATCACGTTGAATGCGGCGACGCCTGAGCGCGCCTGCACGGCGTCGTCGATGATGCTGCGCGTCGGGGTGAGGGTCATGGAGTCTCCAGGGTCGTGATCGTCACGTCACGGGCGAGGTCGGTATGAGAAGAATGGATGCTGCCGGCCAGCGGCATGAGCACGGCGGCTGCCGACCAGGCGACGGCCCGCCGCAGCAGCGTGTCGATGTCGGTCTCTCGGGCGGCGAGGTGTGCCGCAAGCGATGCGACGGCCGCGTCTCCCGCTCCCGTGGGGTTTCCGCGCAGCACGCGGTCGAGGCGCGCGTGGCGCACGGGTGCACCGTCCGCGGGTACGGCGATCATTCCCTCTTCGCCGAGCGAGACGACAACGATTCCCGCGCCGAGGTTCTGCAGGGCGTGGGCTCCCGCGACAGCATCCGATTCACCTGTCGTGTCGCGCAGCTCGTCGCGGTTGGGCTTGAGCAGCTGTGCTCCCGCGCGTGCAGCCCCGAGAAGCTGTGCGCCTGTCGCGTCGGCGATCGTGGCGACGCCGGCGGCGTTCGCGGGGGCGATGAGGTCTGCCGCGAGGTCGTCGGGCGCCTCGGGAGGCGTGCTGCCCGAGACGACGAGGCATCGCGCGCGAGGCAGTCGCGACGTCACGACGTCGTGCAGCTCCGTCCATACGGTGAGCGGCTGTGGGCTTCCCGATTCGTTGATGACCGTCGTCGTTCCGCCCTCGGTCTCGACGATCGCGGTTGAGCGGCGCAGCGGCCACGGCGTTCCCACGAGGGAGTGCGGCACGTCGCCGAGGTCGGCGCTGAACGCGGCCTCCGTCGCGCTCACGGGCGCGATGGCGACAGCATCCTCACCCTGATCGGTCAGCACACGCGCGACGTTAATGCCTTTGCCGCCGGCGCGCAGCTCGGCGGGGGCGACACGGTGTGTGGCACCGGGCGTCAGGCGCTCGAGTGTGATCGTGGCGTCGAGCGCTGGGTTGGGAGTGACCGTGATGATCATGGTGTCTCCAGCACAGCACGAGCGCGCAGGGCCGCGCCAACCAGGCCGGCGTTCTGACCGATGCTGGCGTGCATGAGCTTTGGGCGCCTGTGGAACGTCAAGTGCGAATACAGGCGCTCGCGAACGGGATTGAAGAGGGCGTCGCCGGCCTGGGCGAGCCCGCCGCCGAGCACAATGACCTCGGGGGCGAGCAGCGCCGTGGCGTGCGACAGGCCGAGCCCGAGGGCGTCGAGGGCCGTGATCCAGACCGCCTCGGCATCCGTGTCTCCCGCGCGGGCCCTCTCGAGTACTTCGCGGGCACCGGGGACGGGCGACGGTGTGAGCCTGTTGTAGCGGCGGGTGATCGACGCGGCCGACGCGATTGCCTCAAGGCAGCCGCGGCCCCCGCACGCGCATGGCTCGCCTCCCGGTGCGATGACCGAGTGGCCGAGCTCTCCCGCGTAGCCATCGCCGGCGACGGGCTTGCCATCGATGAAGATCGCTGCCGCGATGCCCGTGCCGATCGTGACGACGAGCGCATCGCGGTACGCCGACGCCGGGCCAAGCCGGTACTCGGCCTCGCCTGCGGCCCGCACATCGTGGGTGAACGATGCCGGCAGTCCGAACGCCTTTTCAGCGAGGTCGCGGAACGGCACGTCATGCCAGTTCAGATTCTCGGCGAAGAGGCCGAGACCGCGCTCGTCGTCGACGACGCCGGGGGCGATGAGTCCGACCGCTTCAGGCGAGATCGATGGATGCTGCTCGCGCAACGCCGCTCCCAGACGAGTGATCGTCTCGAGCACCGACTTCTCCGTGTGCTCCGGCTGAACGGGCGTCGGTGTGCGCTGCACCCCGAGCAGTTCGCCGTCGGGCGCGACGAGGGCGGACTTGAGATCAGTGCCGCCCACGTCGAACGCGAGAACGGGAGCTCCGGGGCCGAGCAGTGAGGTCATACGTCGAGAACCACCGACCGCGTGAGGTTGCGCGGCGTGTCGGGGTCGAGCCCGGCGTTGAGCGCCCGCTGAAGGGCGACGCGCTGGGCGCGCACGAGATCGGCGAGCGGGTCGATGCGAGCGTCTTCAAAGTGCGCGCCGGTGAGGGCGACGCTGTCGGCGAGCCCGCTCGGGGCCTCTCCGAACATCCAGCTCACGCGGCCGGGAGCGGCGATCGCGATCGGGCCGTGGCGGTACTCCATGGCAGAGTACGACTCGGTCCACGACTGCGATGCTTCGCGCATCTTCAGCGCGGCCTCGTGGGCGAGGCCGGTCGTCCAGCCGCGGCCGAGGAACGAGAACTGCTCGGCGTTGACGAGTTCTGTCGGCAGCTGCTCGTCGAGAATCTTCTCGGCGTCAGAGATCTGTGCCGAGACGTCGGCGCCCGTCGAGTGGCGCAGGAACGTGAGCGCGGTCGTGGCGAAACGCGTCTGCACGACGGACTTCTCGTCAGCGTAGGGAAACGCGATGACATCGTTGACCATGTTGACGATGGGGGTCTCGGTGTCGCCGATGATGGCGATCGTACGCGTCGAGTCGCCCACGTGCTCCAGCAGCTCGAGTACCTCGGTCGTGGTGCCTGACCGCGTCAGCGCGATGATCGCGTCGTAGTCGCGGTCGATGAACGCCTCGCTTGCGGCGAAGGCATCGGTGATTCCGAGCCCAGCGGTTTCGCGCAGGGCCGCGTAGGATTGCGCCATGAACCACGAGGTTCCGCACCCGACGACGGCGACGCGTTGTCCTGCCGCAGGAAGCTTCGCTGCGTCGTCGCTCTGCGTAATCGCGCGCGACCACATCTCGGGTTGGCTGGCTAGCTCTTGGGCCATGTAGGCACCGGCGTCAGGCATGGCGCATCCTCTCGTTTATGCGTGAAACTGATTATTGCATAGCCACATCAATCAGAATCAATCAGAAGCGCAATCACTCACCTCACATGAGCGACGCCCACCCGCAGCGCACAGAGTCGCCATGCCCTCCACTCAGCCCCGTCGACTCAGCGGCATGCGCCACGCCACAAGCTGGGCAACCGGTGTGCGCAATGGCGTCCCCTCCCTGACCTCACCGGCGTTCATGACGTCGACACGGCAGCCCATCCGCCTCGCGCTGAGAACGGCCTACGCAGGACCGTACTGCACGCCCGCCGCATCGAGGCGTGGCAGAAGGGCGCGCACGCGCGTCTCGCTGTCGCTGACAGCATCCGCCCATGCCATATCTGCAACGGCGAGCAGGCGCGGGAAGATCAGCGCGTCGATGTCGGCTGCCGTCTCGACGGTTTCCGTCCACAGGGGCGCTTCAATCCCGAGAATGTTCTCTTCGCCGACGCTCGGAACAAGAGTCGCCGGGTCCCAGTCAGCCACCTGCGACAGCGGAGTCGGCGCGCCCGTCCACTCGAGCCCCAGCCGAAAGCCGGATTCGGGCATGATGTCGAGATACACAGCATCGGCGGGGGAGAGAATGAGTGCACCGCCCTGACGAACAATTGAGACCGCCTGGTCGTCTGCGCCGTCTTGCGGAACCCGGTAGCTCCAATACTGACCGACGGTGCCGGGCGCAAGATCTGCGCACGTGCCGATCTCAAGCCAGCCGACCGGCGTCTTGCCGTGAGACGTGACGATGCGGCTCGCTCGCGACATGAAGGTGCAGTAATCCTCGTCCTTCGTCGCCAGCGACTCGTCTCCGCCGAGATGAAAGAACGGCCCTGGCGTCAGCGACGCGATGTGGCCGACGACGTCGTCGATGAACCGGTACGTCACATCGGCCTCGATGCTGAAAGACGAGAAGCCGACGGCAATGCCCGTGTACGGAGCAATCTTCGCCCCCTCGGGTGCCAGCTCGGGGTAGGCGACCATCGCGGCGTTGGTGTGACCGGGCATATCGATCTCGGGCACGACCGTGATGAAGCGGGATGCCGCATAGTGCACGATCTGCTCATAATCGCTCGTGGTCAAGAACCCGCCGTCGCCACCGCCGACCTGAGACTCGGCTCCGGAGCGCGTCAGCTCCGGCCACCCCGGAATCTCAATGCGCCAGCCCTGGTCGTCGCTCAGATGCAGGTGAAGATGATTGATCTTGTACGCCGCCACATTGTCGATCAGCTGCATGATCGTGTCGACGCCGAAGAAGTGTCGCGCAATGTCGAGCATGACGCCGCGGTAGGCGAAACGCGGCGCGTCGACGATGGTCACGGCCGAAACCTCCCACCGTGCTGACGCTGGCGTACGCGACTCGATCTCGGCAGGCAGCAGCTGCCGCAGTGTCTGGATGCCCGCGAAGAGCCCGGCATCTGCGGGTGCGTCGATTATCGCGTTGCGTCCGTCAACCACGAGGCGGTACGCCTCCGCCTGGTTGCCGGTGGAACTCGCAGCCTCGGCGTTGATCTCGAGCACGATGTCGCCCTCGGCGGCTGCGCCTGCCGACACCGCGAACTCGTAGCCCGTGGCGGGACGCAGCACGCTCGCCAGGTAGTCGCCGAGCTCAGGCCGGTCGGTCACGATGCGGGTGCCCTCGGTGATCGTGAACGTTCCCTCCTTCTCGTCAACGGAGCGAGGCTGAGGCAAGAGCACGGGAAGCGACACGAATACCCTCCGGAGTTGGCTGTGGTGGTTCGGCGAGTCTACCGAGATAGTGTGACGACGTGACCGTTCACGCACCGCGATTTGAGCCACCGATACTTCACGATCTGTCGCCTTCGGATCTCGACGATCTGCTGCCTGGCGATTTGCGCGAGGGCGAGCGTTTCGAGGGTGCGTCGCTCGCTGGTCGTGACCTTGCCGACCTCACGTTCTCAGAGTGCGCTTTCGACGATCTCGCTCTCGCCGGACTCGTCTGCCGCGGAGCGCGCTTCACCGACTGCACGATCGCGTCGGGCGACGGAGCCACCGTTTCGGCACCGTCCCTGAAACTGCGCGACGTCGACGTCAGCCGTTCGCGCATCGGGTCGCTCGAGGCCTACGACAGCCGCTGGAATTCAGTGCGCTTCACGGGATGCAAGCTCGGGTTCGTGAACCTGCGCGGCAGCGCTCTCGTCGATGTCGTCTTCGAAGACTGCCAGATCGACGAGCTCGACCTCGGGGCGGCATCGGCCACACGGGTCAGCCTCAGCGGGTGCCGCGTGGGCACGCTCGAGGTGCCCGGTGCGACACTCGCGCACGTCGACCTGCGGGGTCTCGAGCTCTCGCGCATCGTCGGCATCGACGGGTTGAAGGGCACAGTGATCGACGAATCCCAGCTGGCGCAGCTCGCTCCGTTCTTCGCGTCGCAGCTCGGAATCGAGGTGTGCTGACGTGCGTCCCCTCGACGTCGACAACCGCATGGACGTCGCGGCACGATTCGCCGACTTCGCCCATCACGAGGCATACGGCAACTCGGAGCGCTACGACAACTGGTGCCAGGCGATCGCGGCAGATCACGAGGTGTGCGGTCTCATCGCCGATCTTCCCGCGCACAAGCAGCAGCCCAACCTCGTGCTCGCCGCGACGCGATATCTCGGAGTCCCTGAAGCGCCACCTGAGGTCTTTCTGGCCTGGCTGCGTGAGCACTGGAACGACGTGCGCCGCGAGGTTCTCGCGCGGTCGACGCAGACGAACGAGGCCGGGCGCACAGCCGTGATTCTGCCTCTGCTGGCGCAGCTCGATGGTCCGATTGCTCTCATCGAAGTGGGAGCATCCGCTGGCCTCTGCCTCTACCCCGACCGCTATAGCCACGTGTATGACGACGCGGTGCGCATCGACCCGCCTGCGGGCCCCTCGACCGTCGTCACGCGCTGCGCGACGACCGGCGGTGTTCCTCTGCCGCAGCAGGTGCCCGAGATCGTGTCGCGGTTCGGCGTCGACCTCAATCCGCTCGACGTGAGTGACCCCGATGACATGCGGTGGCTGCACGCGCTTATCTGGCCGGGGCAGAACGACAGAGATGAGCGACTGGATGCTGCCGCGGCGATCGCCCGCGCCGAGCCGCCGACCCTCGTGCGCGGCGACCTCAACGAGCAGATCGAGAGCATCGTCGACGCTGTACCCGCGGGAGTGACGCCGGTCGTTCAGCACACGGCCGTGCTCGCGTACCTGGACGCGGCAGGGCGCGACCGCTTCTACGGGCAGATGGCGCGGCTCGGCGCGCGCTGGATTTCGTTCGAGGGGCGCGGTGTGTTTCCCCAGATCGACCGTACGATCCCCGGACGCAGGCAGCGAGACGACAACCGCTTCGTGCTCGCGCTCGATGGGCAGGCGCAGGCGTTTGCGGCGCCGCATGGGCAGCGGATGCACTGGCTGTGACGGCGCGAATTGCGCACTGCCCCCACCCCGTCGAGTACTGACTGAGAAGATCGAGAGATGGAAGCGCCCGTCGTCATTGACCTCGACTCCTGGCCGCGCCGGGAGCACTTCGAGCATTACCGCAACACCGTGCCCTGCACCTACGCGATGACCGTTGACCTTGACGTCACGGCATTTGCCGATGCTCTGCGCCGTTCCGCACGCAAAACGTACATCGCTCAAATCTGGGCGCTCGCCACCGTTGTCAACCGGCACGACGAATTCAGAATGTGCCTCACGGAATCGGGAGCCCCGGCCATCTGGTCGGTCGTCGACCCTGCCTTCACCGTCTTCAACACCGAGCGAGAGACGTTCGCCTGCGTCTCGGCTCCCTACGATCCCGACTTCGCCGTGTTTCACGAGTCGGCCGCCGCTCTTCTCGCGGCGCACAGCCGGGCAACGGAGTTCTTTCCCCAAGGAGCGCTCCCGCCGAACACGTTCGACGTGTCGAGTCTTCCGTGGACGTCATTTACCGGATTTACGCTTAATATCCGCGACAGCTGGGAGCATTTCGCGCCCATCTTCACACTCGGTCGTTACATCGAACGCGACGGCCGCACGGTGCTCCCTCTTGCCGTGCAGATTCACCATGCCGCCGCCGACGGATTCCACACGGCGCGTCTCGTGAATGAACTGCAAGAACTCCTGAACGACCCCAGCTGGGTTCGCTGACGCCGCGCGCGGGAGTGAGTGCTGCAGGAACACGCGCGGCAGCGCTTCCGCGACAGCATCCGCTGTTATGCTGTACGCGTCGCGACTGGCGTATTGACGGACGATTCCGGCGGGCTCGCAGCTCGCGGATGACCCGGCTCAGATGGGGCACCATCGGGGAGCGACGCTGACCCTCAGCATTGAGGCGGATTCGGCCGCACGCCTGGGCCGATACGGGATTTTCCATCCGCCTGTCACAAAGGAGCCAGCATGACCGATACGTTCAACGCGCCGCTGTCGGAGGTCGATCCCGAGATCGCCGCCGTGCTCGACCAAGAGCTGGGCCGCCAGCGCGACTACCTCGAGATGATCGCGAGCGAGAACTTCGTTCCCGTCTCCGTGCTGCAATCACAGGGCTCGGTGCTCACGAACAAGTACGCGGAAGGGTACCCGGGCCGTCGCTACTACGGCGGCTGCGAGTTCGTCGACATCGCCGAGTCCCTCGCGATCGAGCGCGCCAAGTCGCTGTTCGGCGCCGAGTACGCCAACGTTCAGCCGCACTCCGGTGCGTCTGCAAACGCGGCGGTGCTCTCCGCCATCGCGACGCCCGGCGACACGATTCTCGGCCTCGAGCTCGCTCACGGTGGTCACCTGACGCACGGCATGAAGCTCAACTTCTCGGGCAAGCTGTACAACGCCGTCTCGTACGGCGTTGACCCCGAGACGTGCCGCGTCGACATGAACGTCGTGCGCGACAAGGCGCTCGAGCACAAGCCGCAGGTCATCATCGCCGGCTGGTCGGCATACCCGCGTCAGCTCGACTTCGCCGCGTTCCGCGCGATCGCCGACGAGGTGGGTGCCAAGCTCTGGGTCGACATGGCGCACTTCGCCGGACTCGTCGCCGCGGGACTTCACCCGTCGCCGGTTCCGTACGCTGACGTCGTGTCGTCGACCGTGCACAAGACCATCGGTGGCCCGCGCTCCGGCTTCATCGTGTCGCGCGACACCGAACTCGCGAAGAAGCTCAACTCCAACGTCTTCCCCGGTCAGCAGGGCGGCCCGCTCATGCACGTCATCGCTGCCAAGGCCACGGCGTTCCTGCTGGCAGCATCCGATGACTTCAAGGATCGCCAGGAGCGCACCGTCTCGGGCGCCAAGCTCCTGGCCGAAGCACTCACGTCTGACGAGTCGCGCGCCGCCGGCGTCAACGTGCTCACCGGCGGCACCGACGTGCACCTCGTGCTCGCCGACCTGCGCGAGAGCGAGCTATCGGGGCAAGACGCAGAGAACCGTCTGCACGAGGTCGGCATCACGGTGAACAAGAACTCCGTGCCGTTCGACCCGCGCCCGCCGATGGTCACGAGCGGCATGCGCATCGGCACGCCAGCACTTGCGACGCGTGGTTTCGGAGATGCGGAATTCGCCGAGGTCGCCGACATCATCGCGCTGGCCGTGCGGCCGGATGCTGACATCGCGGCGCTTCGCGGCCGGGTGAAGACCCTCACCGACGCCTTCCCGCTGTACCCCGGGCTGCAGCAGTAGGGCGGGCAGCGAATGACCGCACAGATTCTTGACGGGCGCGCGGCGTCTGCCGACATCAAAGCCGAGCTGACCGAGCGCGTGGCAGCACTCAAGCAGAGGGGCATCACGCCGGGCATCGCGACGGTGCTCGTGGGTGCCGACCCGGCATCGCAGCTGTACGTGGGCATGAAGCACAAGCAGTCCGTCGCGATCGGCATGAACTCGATTCAGCGCGAACTGCCCGCCGATGCGACGCAAGAGCAGGTCGAGGCGCTGATCGACGAGCTCAACGCCGATCCCGAATGCCACGGCTACATCGTGCAGCTTCCGCTGCCGAAGCACATCGACACCGATAGCATCCTCGAACGCATCGATCCGGCGAAAGACGCCGACGGGTTGCACCCCACCAACCTGGGCCGACTTGTGCTCAACGTCAATGCGCCGATCGACACTCCGCTGCCGTGCACGCCACGCGGTGTGATCGAGCTGCTGCTGCGCAACGACTACGACCTCACGGGCAAGCACGTCGTCGTCGTGGGTCGGGGCGTGACGATCGGTCGCACGATCGGGCTGCTGCTGACGCGACGTCAGCTCAACGCGACGGTGACGCTCACGCACACGGGCACTGTCGACATGCCGCGCTACCTGCGTCAGGGCGACGTGATCGTGGCCGCTGCCGGAGTGAAGCACCTCATTCGTCCCGAAGACGTCAAGCCTGGCGCCGCGGTTCTCGACGTCGGCGTGACGCGCGAGGAGAACCCAGACGGCGGAAAGGCCAAGGTCTTCGGAGACGTCGACCCCGGGGTTGCAGACGTCGCCGGATACCTGTCGCCGAACCCCGGCGGCGTGGGGCCGATGACCGTCGCGCTGCTCATGACCAACGTCGTGGAGGCTGCCGAGCGCGCCGCCGGCTGAGGCAGCGGTGCCGTTCCGATAATCGGAGATTCCGGCGCGTCGGCGGCGTGTCGTGCGCAACACGCTGCAGCGGCCGGGAGGCTTCCGACTAGCGAACATCGGCTGGCAGAAAACGGGGTTTGCAGCATGATCGGCCCGCTTCTCGCGTCAGCGGTCACCCGACGGGACGTGAGTCTCCGAACTCGTGCGCGCCCGGTGACGTCGACACGGCAGCCGACGTGAAGAGGGCTGGATGCTGCTGGTCGCCGCGCAGCATCCGGGCGAGTCTTCTCGCGCGCCGCACCGCCGCGCGCGCCGGGAGCGCGACCACGAGTGACAGTGTGCCCGACAGCGACCGATCGTAGTGCCCCAGCATCCGCTTGCGCTCGAACGCTCGGCGCAGAGTGCCGCCCGTGAGGTTGAAGCGGCGCTCGGGAAATGGCAGGGGCCGGGCGGCGTTGCGACGGACGAGCTCGTCGAGCCGGTCGTCGACCGTGGTCGCGTGCGCGGGATGAAAGTAGTTGTCGTCGAGCCAGGCAGAATCAGGATGCCGCCACGCGCCGCGCGCCAGATCGGAGGCGTTGCCAAAGAGGTCGCTGCCCACGAACACCGTGTTGATCTGCCGCGGCCCGATGCCGAAGTCGTCGAGCAGCAGCACGGGCACGCCCGCGGCGATGGCCTCGAGCGCCGCCGTCGAACTCACGGTGACCAGCGCCGCAGCCCGCGAGAGGTGCTCCGCCATGGGACCATCTGAAACGACGAGATTGTCGGGAACACCGCCGATCGCGTCGACGACGTCGGGCGTGTCGAGCAGCGCCGCGAGGTCGTACTGCTCGAGGTGCGTCTGCGCTTCGCCGCGGCGCGCACGCGTCTTCACGACGACGCGCTTTCCGGTGTGCGCGCGAGCGGCAGTGCTCAGAATCTGCAGCAGCTGAACGCGCTCCTCGCGCGCAGCCGGCACCTTTGCCTGCACGGCGAAGACGATCGACCGCGCGTCAGTTCGTGCGCGCTGCTCCCGCGCTTCGAGAAACGGGAGAGTGGCGAGAGCGAAACGCATCTCGATGCCAAGCGACGCGGCATTGGCACTGAACTCCCGCACTTCGCGTCTGCTGTGCAGCACGATCATGTCGCACTGTTCGCGGTAGACGATCGCCTTCGGTTCGGCCGGAATCGTGAGGCCGGGGAGCCCCGACACGATGACGGGACGACCGGGAAGCTCCGCGATGAGCGGCGCGACGACGCGAACGAGCGGACCGCGCAGAGCCAGCAGCACGACGTGCGGGCGCTCAGTCTCGATGAGTGCCGTGAGGTCGTCGAGATCGATCGAGCGTGTGTCACCGCGCGTGAACCGTGTGCCCGCCAGAGCGGCATCGAGCTGCCTGGCGCTCGGCAGCACGGGCGACTTCAACAGCACGAGTGCCGCGCTCCACGATGCGTCGCGCTGCTCCGCGAAGGCGGCGCCCCACTTGAGATACGAATCGGAGTCGGCGATGACCAGCATCCGCCGCGTGCCCGTGCTCACGCGAGCACCCGCCGCAGCTTCGCTTTCGGCGCCTCTTCGCCGGGGAACACTCGCTTCACTCCGTCGCCCATCGCCTGCTCAATGACCCTAATGTCGCGCACGAGGTGCTCAAACCCCAGCGGCTCGAGCGACGCCGCGTGGTCAGATCCCCACATCGTGCGGTCGAGCGTGATGTGCCGCTCGACGGCGACCGCTCCCAGCGTCACCGCCGCGAGCGAGATCTGCAGCCCGCGCTCGTGCCCCGAATACCCGACGGGCGCGGGGTAACGCTGCTGCAGCTCGCCGATCACCCGCAGGTTGGCCTCTTCTGGCGGCATCGGATACGTCGACGTCGCGTGCAGAATCACGAGTTTCTCGGTGCCGAGGGTGGCGACGGCCATGTCGATCTCGTCGAGCGTCGACATGCCGGTCGACGGGATCACGGGCTTGCGCGTCTCGGCGATCGCCTCGAGCAACTCGAGGTCGGTGACGGATGCTGAGGCGACTTTGAACGCCGGAACATCGAGTTCGTACAGAAACGCGACACTCGGAACGTCCCACGGCGACGCGAACCAGTCGAGCCCGCGTTCGGCGGCGTGCGCGGCGATCTGCGCGTATTCGACGCGCCCGAACTCGACACGGCGGCGGTAGTCGAGGTAGCTCATCGTGCCCCAGGGCGTCTCGCGCGGCACATCTTTCATGTGCTCGGGCGTCGCGATCTCGGGAGTGCGCTTCTGAAACTTCACGGCCTGCGCGCCGGCGCTCGCGGCCACATCGATGAGCTGCTTCGCGAGCCCGATGTCGCCGTTATGGTTGAGGCCAATTTCGGCGATCACGTAGACGGGCTCGCCCATTCCAATGCGGTGGCTTCCGATCTGCACGGTCACGACAGGGCTCCTTCGGTATGAGCGACAGCGGGCGGTTGAGCGTGCGCAACGGCACGGAGTACGGCGTCGGCGAGTTCGCGCACGGCACCGTCGCCTCCTCGTCTGGTCAGCACACGCCGGGCGGCCGCGCGCACTTCGGGCGCAGCATCCGCTACGGCCATGGGCCAGCCCACGATCGTCGAGGCAGAGACGTCGCCGAGATCGTTTCCCAGGTACGCGATGCGATCGAGACGGATGCCGTTGGCTCGAGCCCACGCGGAGAGGGCGGCGCCCTTGTCGTCGATGCCCTGCCGCACATCGACCTCGAGCTTGCGTGCTCGAGCGGCGACGACGGGATGCTTCTCGGCAGAGAGAATCAGAACCCGGATGCCGGCGGCGCGAAGCCGCGCGATTCCGGCGCCGTCACGTCGGCTGACGCGCACGAGCTCTTCGCCGTCTGCGCCGATGATCGCGGTGTCGTCGGTGTGCACGCCGTCGAAGTCCGTGACGACAGCATCCACGTCGATGCGGTCTGACATCGCGCTTCCGGATGCTGTCAGCGCGGCGCGCTCTGCCGGGGCGCTGTTCTCGTCGCCGATCGCCACGGAAACCGAGTCGGCGGATGCTGTCTGCGCAACGCGCCCGCCGTCGACGCCACGCACGTCGACGATCGCGCGCGCAACACGCAGATCGTCGAGCGTGTCGATCTCGAGCGCGTTCTGCTCGGCGACGAGCTGCACGCCGACCCGCCCGAAGAACCGGTGCTTCGCCTCGAGAAACCCGCGCGTGCGCAGCACATAGAAGGCACCGGTCTCGCGATACTCGACGGGGCGGTCCTGGCGACGCTGCCGCGTGAGGCGCCGGTGGTTGACGCCGACCATGTTGCCCGGGTCGATCTCGTCTGGGCGCCAGAGAAACGAGTGGTTGGGAACGGCCGAGAAAACCACGTCGCTTGTGCCGGATGCGACGCGAGCGATGGCCTCGTCGATGTCGACCGGGTCGATGAACGGCGAGGTCGCCTGAATGAACACGGTGATCTCGGGCGCGGCACCGCGGGCATCGAGCTGCGCGAGCGCGTGCAGCAGGGCAGACTCCGACGTCGCTTCGTGTGTGGCCAGCTCATCGGGCCGCTCGATCACGTCTGCCCCGGCCGCCCGCGCGACTGCTGCAATCTGCTCGTCGTCGGTCGAGACCACGACCTTCTGTATGCGCGCAGATGCGGCCGCTGCCTCGATTGCGCGAACGATCAGCGGTGTACCGCCGACCTCGCGCAGGTTCTTGGCAGGTATGCCCTGTGAGCCGCCGCGGGCGGGAATGATGGCGACGACTGTCGCCCGGTCGTGGCCACGCTCATCAACACCGTGCATACGGCGACGCTAAGCCGGCGACGTTTCCCGTCGGTTCTGTCGGGGTAAACACGCGGTGGCGAACGTGCGTACGGTGTGAGTTGCAGAAGATGGCGGCCACGCGAGCTGGCGTGAAGAGCCACCTTCTGCAACTCACGTCAGCGAGCGACGGCCCTCCCGGACCGCCGCTCGGCTGAGACGTGTCTCCGGGTCAGCCCGTGTTCTGCAGCCCCGCAGCGACTCCGTTGACCGAGAGCAGCAGCAAGTTGCGCGCCTGGTCGATTGTCGTCTCGGTTTCTTGCGTCGCCGCACCTCGCAGCGTGCGCAGGGCGCGAAGCTGCAGTAGCGACAGCGCATCAACGTACGGCGTGCGCAGCCGCACGGCGCGCTGCAGCACGGCGCGGTTGTCGAGAAGCTCAGTGCTTCCGGTAGCGGCGAGCACCCATTCGCGCGTGCGCTCCATCTCGTCGAGAACGAGCGCCGCGAGGTCGTCACGATTGCCGAGCTGCAGGTACCGGGCGGCAATGCGCGCGTCGGTCTTCGCAAGCGACATCTGCACGTTGTCGATCATCGTCGTGAACAGCGGCCACTCGCGGTACGCCTTCTGCAGCTGCTCGCGGTCGCCGACAGCTTTGAGTGCTGTGCCGAGGCCGAACCAGCCGGCAAGGTTGATGCGCGCCTGCGACCACGAGAACACCCACGGAATCGCACGGAGGTCTTCGAGCGACTCGACCGAGAGTCCACGGCGTGCCGGACGCGAGCCGAGGGGAAGAAGGCCGACCTCTTCTTGCGGCGTGACCTCGGCGAACCACGGGGCAAAGCCTTCCGCGTGAACGAGCTCGTAGAAGCGCTCGCGGCTTGCAGCATCCATCACCTGCGCCATGTCGGCGAACGTCGTCGCCGCCGACGCGTTGAGCTCGCCGTTCGACGGGCTCGACGCCAGAAGGGTCGCCGACGCGATCTGCTCGAGGTGACGCAGCGCGATCGTCGGGTTGCCGTACTGGGCGAAGATGACTTCGCCCTGCTCGGTGAGCTTGAAGCGGCCGTCGACCGACCCGGGCGGCTGCGACAGCACGGCCTCGTTCGCCGGACCGCCGCCGCGGCCCATGGCACCGCCTCGGCCGTGAAAGAGAGTGAGACGGATGCTGTGGCGCTCCGCCCAGCGAGCGATCGCGTCTTGCGCCTCATACAGCGTCAGCGTCGCCGAGACCGGGCCGACGTCCTTTGACGAGTCGGAGTAGCCGAGCATGACCTCAAGGCGACGGTCGGTCTCGTCGAGGCGCTTGGCCACCTCGGGGAGCTCGATCATCTTCTCGAGGATCGCGGGAGCGTTCTTGAGGTCGTTGAACGTCTCGAACAGCGGAATCACGTCGAGCACGGGCGTCTCGCCGTCGCCGAACGCGTAGCGCGCGAGGCGGTGCACGTTGGCGATGTCGTCGACTTCTTGCGTGAACGAGATGATGTAGCGGCGGGCGGCGTTGACGCCGTAGCGGGACTGCAGAGCGCCGATCGTGCGGAAGACGTCGAGCACTTCGTCGGTCATCTCGCTCGGCTGCACGCCGCGGTCGAGTTCGTCGAGCGCCTGGCGGTGCACCTTCGAGTGCTGGCGCACCTCGAGCTCGGCAAGGTGGAAGCCGAACGTCTCGACCTGCCAGATGAGCCCCTGCACCTCGCCGTAGGCACTGCGCTTGTCGCCCGCGGCAACGAGGGAGTCCTGTACTGTGCGCAGGTCGTCGAGCAGGTCGTCGGGCCCGGCGTAGGCGAGGTCGGCGTTGCGACCGCGCGTCGCGGCGATGCGCTCGGCGATCATGAGCACGACACGGCGGTGCGGCTCGTTGGGGGAGCGCGTCGCGATCTCGCTGGTGAGCTCGTCGGCGAGTGAGCGCTGCCGCTGCCAGAGCTGCAGAAGCTCGGGGCTGGGTGCCGTATCGCCCGCGTCGAGCGTCAGCATCCGGCCGACGCGCGACGCCGCGTGCTCGAGCCCGAGCAGCACGTGCTCCGACTGAATCGCGGCCGCCTGGCGCGTGATCTTCGCCGTGACGTTGGGGTTGCCGTCGCGGTCGGCGCCGATCCACGAGCCGAATCGCACGAACGAGTGCGAGCGGGGCGGAAGCGTTCCGGCGGCCTTGCCCGTGAGGCGGTCGTCGATGAGGCGGTAGATGCGGGGCATCGCCTCGAACAGCGTCTGGTCGAAGATGTTCATCGCCGTGCGCACCTCGTCGAGCGGCGTCGGCCGCGTCGAGCGCAGGGGAGCGGTGCGGAACAGCACGTTGATCTCGGCGAGCAGCGTGCGTTTGGTCTCGGCCTGAACGTCTTCGCCCAGCCGCGGGTCGTCGTTTGTAGCGATGAGCTCGCTGATGCGGCGAATCGACGAGGCCACGGCACGGCGCCGCGCCTCCGTCGGGTGCGCCGTCAGTACGGGGCGGAACTCGAGCCCGTCGAGCATCTTCTGCGCGCCGTCTTCGCCGAGCTCGTCGACGAGGGCGTTCATGGTCGAGGTGAAGGACGCTCCGACGTCTTCGCCCGGTTCGGGATTGCGGCCCTGCAGTACGCGCACACGGTGGCGCTCCTCTGCGAGATTCACGAGGTGGAAGTAGCACGTGAACGCGCGCGCCACCTCTTCTGCCCGCTCGGGAGAGAACGATGTGACGAGCGCTTCAGCGTCTTCGAACGCGGCGGTGTCTTCGTTCTCGTATGCGGCGATCGTCAGGCTCCGCAGCCTCTCGACGTCGTCGAGAAGGTCTTTTCCGCCCGTCTCGATCAGCACACGGCCCAGCAGTTCGCCGAGAAGACGAACGTCTGAGCGGAGCGCGTCGGGAATCTCCAGATTGCGGGGGGCTTGGATGATCGTAATTGCCGACGTGGGGGGATACGTGTCAGTCATCGTTCTTCGAGGCTAGCGAGAGTTGCTCGTATCTCGTAATCGACGTTCGCTTTGTGACGTTCCCCTGCGGGTTCGCGAAACGACTCAGGTCGCTGTGAGGGCGGTGCCTCTTTCGGCAGCGGTCACCCCGAGAAACGGCTCGTCGAGTGTGGCGGGTGCTCGCAGAGTGTGGATGCTGTCGCTCAGAGTGCGCGGCCGGCGCCGTCGTCGGGATGCACCGTGAAGCACTCCGGCGCGCGGTACCCGGCATCGGCGAACGCCTGCATGACAGCATCCGCCGTCTCTCCCACGCGATCGTGCGCGACGAGCGCGATCGCGGCACCGCCGAAGCCGCCTCCCGTCATGCGTGCTCCGATCGCGCCGCACGCCTGGGCCGTCTCGACGGCGAGGTCGAGCTCGGCAACGGAGATCTCGAAGTCGTCGCGCATCGAGACGTGCGAGGCGTTGAGTAGATCGCCGATCGCCGCGGGTCCCTCAGTGCGCAGGGTGCGAACGGTGTCGAGCACGCGCTGGTTCTCGGTGACGATGTGCCGCACCCGACGGAACGTCTCGTCGTCGAGCTCACGTTTGGCGCGCTCGAGGTCGTCGACGTCGAGATCGCGCAGGCTCTTCACGCCCATGAGTCGCGCGCCCTTCTCGCATGACGCTCGGCGCTCGGCATAGCCGCCCGTCGCGTGGGCGTGGTCGACGCGCGTGTTCATGACGAGCACGTCGAGGCCGTACTGCTCGAAGCCGAGCTCGATCACCTCGGAGTCGAGCGAACGGCAGTCCAGAAACACGCCGTGATCGCGCTGACCGAAGAGCGAGGCGCTCTCGTCCATGATTCCGGTCGGCGCGCCGACGGCTTTGTTCTCGGCGAGCTGGCCGATGCGCGCGAGTGTCTGGGTGTCGAAGCCGAGCTGCCACTCGTCGTTGAGCGCGACGGCGACAGCGCACATGAGCGCGGCAGACGACGACAGCCCTGCTCCGGCGGGAACGTCCGAGGCGATGTGTGCGTCGAAGCCGCTCACCTGGCACAGATCGGCGCCGAAGTGCCGCATGGCCCAGATGACGCCGAACGGGTACGCCGACCAGCCGCTCAGCGTTCCGTCGGCGAGCTGCTCGACGTCGAGATCGTCGAGCGACACCGTGGCTGCAGCATCCGCGAAATCTGTCGTCATGCGCACGGTGCGGTCGTCTCGTGACCCCACGGCGACGGCCGTCGAACGGTCGATCGCGAACGGAAAAACGAAGCCGTCGTTATAGTCGGTGTGCTCGCCGATCAGATTGACGCGCCCCGGTCCGCGCCACACGCCGTCCGGGGTGTGCCCGTAGTGGGCGCTGAACGAATCTGCGGTTGAGCGTGGGGAGGTCATCATCGTGGCTCCTGGTCATTCGAGGCGGCGGATGCTGTCGGCTCGACGGGGTGCGCGATATCGGCGCGAGCGATGGCGTCGCGCAGGTTCTGCGCCGCCTTCTCGGGCGGGATGTCGCCGATCCACGCACCCATTGCCGCCTCGGATCCGGCGAGGTACTTGAGCTTGTCGGCGGCGCGGCGCGGCGACGTGAGCTGCAGCATGAGCCGCACGTCGTCGCGCGCGACGTTCACGGGCGCCTGGTGCCACGCGGCGATGTAGGGCGTTGGTGTGTCGTACAGGGCGTCGACGCCCCGCAGCAGCCGCAGGTACAGCACCGCGAGTTCGTCGCGCTCCTCCGCCGTCGTCTCGGTGAAGTCGGCGACGTGACGGTGCGGCAGCATGTGCACTTCGACGGGCCAGCGAGCGGCAAACGGAACGAACGCGCTCCAGTGCTCGCCGCGCAGCAGCATCCTCTCGCCCGCCTGTTCGCGCTCGAGAATGTCGGCGAAGAGCGTCGGCCCATAGGTATCAATGGCGTCGAGCACCTGGCGGGTGCGCGGCGTGATGTACGGGTACGAGTAGATCTGACCGTGCGGATGCTGCAGGGTGACGCCGATCTCGACGCCGCGGTTCTCGAAGGGAAAGACCTGCCGCACGTTCGGCATGGCGCTGAGAGCTCGAGTGCGCTCTGCCCATGCCTCAATCACGGTGCGGGCGCGCGTGCGCGAGAGCGAGCCGAACGAGCCTTCGCGCTCCGGTGAGAAGCACACGACTTCGCAGCGGCCGACCGAGGTTCGGGTGCGTTCGAGGCCGATGCGCGTCAGGTCGTAGAGGCCTCGCGGCTCGTTGTCGTCGCGCAGCAGCGGGCCGAACGAGGGCGACTTGTTCTCGAACACCGCGACGTCGTAATCGCTCGGTACCTCTGAGGGGTTCGTCGGCGTTTGCGGTGCGAGGGGGTCGAGCTCTGCCGGGGGCAGAAACGCGCGGTTCTGCCGGGCGGCCGCGATGGAGACCCATTCGCCGGTGAGTGGGTCCTGCCGCATGGTCGCTGTTGCGGGTCGAGGGTCGAGCTCGCGAGGATCGGCGCGGCGCTCGGCGGGAAGCTGCGTGTCGGGGTCGTCGAAGTAGATGATGTCGCGGCCGTCGGCGAGCTTGTGCGCCTGGCTCGTGATGCCGCCGGTCAGCGTCGAAAGAGCCGTTTTCGTTGTGCGGCGAGCATCGGTCTGTGCATTCTCGGGGGTGTCGGGCATCGGGTTCCGCTTCGCTTCCTCTTCTGCGCTACGTGTTCGGGTGTGCGCCACAAGATTCTCAGGCGCGTGACGCTCGCGCAGCAGCATCCACTGAATCTATCGCTTGCGTATTGATAAGTAAAGGCAAGTAAACGAAAATTGAGCTATGACGGATGCTGCAGCTCTCCCCGCCGAATTGCGTCGCTCTCGCATTCGCGAACGCCTTGATCAGCGCGGGTACATTCGCGCCGCCGATATTGCGCGCGACTTTTCTGTATCGAGCGTCACGGCGCGGGCCGACCTCGACGCGCTCGTCGACGCGGGGGCGGCCCGGCGGGTGCACGGGGGAGCGGTGTCGGCGTCGGCCGCGCCCGAAGCTCCGGTTGAGCAGACGTCGCAATCCGGTGCGGAGTCGAAGGCGGCGATCGGACGCAGGGCGGCGAGCCTCGTGGATGCTGGTCAGAGCGTGTTCCTCGACGTTGGATCGACGGCGCTCGCCGTGGCGGAGGCGCTCGTCGATCGCACTGAGCTGCACGACGTCGTTGTTGTCACGAACGGTCTCGCAACGGCGCTCGCGCTTGAACCGGCACTGCCACGGCTGTCGGTCTACGTGACGGGTGGTGCGCTTCGCCCGCTACAGCACTCGCTGGTCAATCCCATGGGGCAGCAGCTCATCGAGACGGTGCACGCTGACGTCGCGATTCTCGGCTGCAACGGCGTCGACGTTGGGGCCGGCGTGACAAACGTCAACCTTCCCGAAGCCGAGATCAAGCGCGCCATGGTGGCGGCATCCGACCGTGTTGTCATTACCGCCGATGCGTCAAAGCTCGGACGAGTGACGATGGGGCACGTCGCCGGGCTGTCGCAGGTTGACACGATCGTGACGGATGCTTCCGCAGACCCCGTTCTTGTCGCCGACCTGCGTGCCGCGGGTGCTGCCGTCCTCCTCGCATAGTGACCGCGGCTCGCTATGGTGAAGCCATGACGCACTCAGAGGGAGCTGGCCAGCACCCGAGCACGAACGCTGCGCCCCTGCCTCCGGCCCCTCCACCCGGGTATCCGCCCCGCTACGGCCCGTATCCGCCGCCCGTGCGCCCGTATGCGCCGCGCGTGCGGCAGCCGAGCCCAAGGATGCATCCGCTTCGCATCTGCGGAATCGTCGCAACGGTGCTCGGATTTTTCACGGCGGTGATGGGCGGCATTATCGTCGTTTTGCCATACGGTCTCTTTCTCTTGGGTGGCGGCGGCAACGTCGACGCGTTCTACGGATTCGCCGACAGCTTCAAGGCTCCGGGCCTTACGGTATTCGCTATCGGGGCTGTCCTTCTGGTGCTTGGAATCGTCGGCATCATCACCGGCAAGAGCCGGCCTCCGCGGCGCTGAAACGTGGTGAAGAACCGAAACGCGCTTCTTGGCAGTGTCAGCGGCTCTTAATAAGCTGTCAGTCGTGCCTGAACCCGTCATCGAAGCCACCAACCTCGTCAAGAAGTACAAAGACTTCGCCGCCGTCGACGACATCTCGTTCGACGTGGCACCGGGGGAGTCGTTCGGTCTGCTCGGGCCGAACGGCGCCGGCAAATCGACGACCATGCGCATGGTCGGAGCCGTCTCGACCCGCACGTCGGGTCAACTCAGCATCCTGGGTCTTGACCCTGATGAGTATGGCCCCGAGATCCGTTCACAGCTCGGCGTCGTTCCGCAGGCCGACAACCTCGACGAAGAGCTGCGCGCCCGCGAGAACCTGCTCGTCTACGGCCGATATTTCGGCCTGCCGCGCAAGCTCGTCGCCGAGCGAGCAGACGAACTCATGGCGTTCGCGCAGCTCGAAGACAAGGTGAAAGCCAAGGTCGACGATCTCTCGGGCGGCATGAAGCGGCGCCTCACCATCGCCCGCGCGCTCATCAACGATCCGCGCATTCTGCTGCTCGACGAGCCGACAACCGGCCTCGACCCGCAAGCACGACACATTCTGTGGGACCGCCTCTTCCGGCTCAAAGAGCAGGGAACGACGCTTGTGCTCACGACGCACTACATGGACGAGGCCGAACAGCTCTGCGACCGACTCGTCGTCGTCGACAACGGCCGCATCATGGCCGAGGGGTCGCCGTCGCAGCTCATTCGGCAGTATTCGTCGCGCGAAGTTCTCGAGGTGCGCTTCGGCTCGCAGAACAACGATCTCGTCGCACGCGAGCTCGAGGGGCTCGGCGATCGGCTCGAGGTGCTGCCCGACCGCATCCTCATCTATGCCGCCAGCGGCGAAGAAGCGCTCGGCGCCGTGACCGACCGCGGCCACACGCCCCTCACGAGTCTGGTGCGCCGATCGAGCCTCGAAGACGTGTTTTTGCGGCTCACCGGGCGGAGCCTGATCGAATGACCACCACGACGAGACGGGCGAATGCTGCTCGTGCACTGATCGCAGCGCGGGCACCACGGCGCTGGGGAGCCTGGTATGTCGCGGAGCACCGCTTCCGCGGCATGAAGGCGTACACGCAGACGGTCATCGCGACGGGCATCGGATCGCCGCTCATGTACCTCTTCGCGATGGGTGTCGGCCTCGCGAGCCTCGTCGACGCCAACGTCGAGCAGAACGGTCTCGCGGTCAGCTACCTCGTGTTCGTCGCGCCCGCGCTGCTGGCGATGGCGGCGTTCGAAGCCGCTGCCGAGGAGTTCAGCTACCCGATCATGCTCGGGTTCAAGTGGAACCCCATCTTCACCGGCATGGGCGCGAGCCCGGTGACGCCCGGGCAGATCATCGACGGCCAGGTCATCGCCGTGACCGTGCGCATCGCCGTCACATCCGGTCTCTACTACCTCTTCATGCTGCTGTTCGGTGCTGTTCCGGGCGAGCTCGGCTGGCTCTCGCTTTTCACCGCCGTGCTCACCGGTCTCGCGTTCGGCACGCTGCTCATGGCGTACGTCGCAACGCTGGAAAACGACAGCGGTCAGATCGCCATGGTCATGCGGTTTCTCGTGCTGCCGCTCACGCTCTTCTCGGGAACCGTGTTTCCGCTCACGCAGCTGCCCTGGTTTCTGCAGTGGATCGGCTGGCTCTCGCCGCTCTGGCACGGCACAGAGCTGGGACGCGTGCTTTCGTACGGGCACCACGAGCCGATCTGGCTCACCATCATTCACATGGCATACCTTCTGCTTCTGACAGTGATCGGGTGGATGCTGGCGCGCCGCGTCGCCGCGAGGAGGCTCAACCGATGAGCATTCACACTGCTCCCTCACGACGCCGCGTCAACGGGCCCTCCGCGCTTTACGCGGGAAACGCCCGCGCGGTGATGCTGCGCGGCTGGCGCGCGACGGCCAGCACGAACTGGCTCGTCATGGTCTCGGGCTTCTTCGAGCCGATCTTCTACCTCCTGTCGATGGGCATCGGGCTCGGTGCCCTCGTCGGCGACGTTGACGGTCCGGGCGGAACCGAGATTCCCTACGCTGCCTTCATCGCTCCCGCGCTTCTCGCAGTCGCGGCCATGAACGGAGCCGTCTACGACTCCACATGGAACGTGTTCTTCAAGATCAAGTTCTCGAAGATCTACGAGGGAATGCTCGCGACGTCGCTCGGCCCCTTCGACATCGCGCTCGGTGAGATCGCCCTCGCACTCCTTCGCGGTGCGCTTTACGCATTCGGGTTCATACTCGTGATGCAGGTGCTCGGGCTCAACCTGTCGTGGTGGGCGCTGCTCGCTTTCCCCGCCGTTCTGCTGATCGCGTGCGGCTTCGCGAGCTTCGGCATGGCGGTGACGAGCTACATGAAGACCTTCCAGCACATGGACTGGATCAACTTCATTCTCATGCCCATGTTCCTGTTCTCGGCAACGTTCTTTCCGCTCAGCGTCTACCCGCAAGGCGTGCAGTTCGTGATTCAGGTGCTGCCGCTCTGGCACGGTGTCGAACTCGTGCGCGGGCTGACGACCGGTGTCGTCGGGTTCGGGATGCTGTGGCACGTGCTCTACTTCGCGGTGATGTCGCTCATCGGACTGGTCTTCACCACGCGGCGCCTCCGAGCGCTGTTCCTTGGTTGAGACAGTCATTACGATTACTGCGGGGAAGTGGCTCGAATGGAATCTGTTCCACCAGTTCGACCGAGATGGAGAGCCAGGTACGAGCCATGTACCCCCCGGGAGGGCGCACGGCGAGGCTCGACCGCGACGCGTCCGGACGCCTGGTATCGAGTGGAAAAACTGCGGTCACGGATGACACGATGTTCGCACTCATCGATGCGGGACGCCGGTGACCGGCGCAGGCCCATTCGCGATCGATACAAGCGTGGCCATTCCCTTGCTTGTCAGGTCGCACGA
The DNA here is from genome assembly GCF_002563955.1 of Paramicrobacterium agarici. Lineage (NCBI taxonomy): Bacteria > Bacillati > Actinomycetota > Actinomycetes > Micrococcales > Microbacteriaceae > Paramicrobacterium > Paramicrobacterium agarici. The sequence continues at coordinate 3,025,513 of NZ_PDJE01000001.1, read as the reverse complement.
AGCACACGAGGCCGTCGCACGCTGGGCTGACGGTCGCGTCCTCGGTCTCAGCGGACACGCACTTGCCGAGACGTATTCGGTGCTCACCCGGCTGCCGGCCGATGCACGCGTGAGTCCCGATGACGCAGTGGCGATCATCGACGACAACTTTCCAGAGACGGTGCAGCTCTCGCCGGACAAAGCAGCTCTCGCGCATCGCGAGTTGCAGCGGAGCGGCATCGCCGGAGGCGCAGCATACGACGGACTCGTCGCCCTGGCCGCGCGCGAGCATAATCTCGTGCTTACGACACGAGACGCGCGAGCGCGGCCGACGTATGAAGCGATGCGAGTTCAGGTCGACGTCATCGCTGCGTCGTAGCAACGGACACGTCCAGAACCGAGGGGTCGTTGCGTCGCGGTCGCGACACGAGGTTTCCGCGGCGGTGAGCGATCACGAGCATCGGAATCGACAGCAGCAGGCTCACGACAACGGGAACAATCGACGCCTCAAGCCCGAACTCGCCTCCCGTCAGCATCGGTGAGCCGGTCGCGGTCGTGTTGAAGAGCCCGGGAAGAGCATGGCCCGAGACCGGGATGCCGAGCAGCCCGACCGTCGTGTTCCACGCGAAGTGCGCGCCGATCGCCGTCCAGAGGCTGCGACGCCAGAGGAAGACGGCGCCGAGAAGCACTCCCGCCTCGATCGCGATCGCCAGCCCCCTCCACAGCGTCGCGCCGGGGTTGGCCAGATGGGCGGCACCGAAGAAGAGCGCAGTGGCGCCCAGGGCGAACCAGCTTCCGGTGAGACGCTCAAGTGCCTGAAGTGCGAAGCCGCGGAAGATGAGTTCTTCGACGACGGCGACGCCGACGTTCAGCGCCACGATCTGGAGGACGACGCCGAGAACGTCAGCGGATGCCCACTCAATGCGGTATCCGCCGAGAAGCGTGATCGTCGCAACGGAGACGGCGATGAAACCGAGACCGATTTCGATGCCGAGAAGCACGTCGAACAGTGCGCCTTTCGCCGCAGTTTCCGGTGTTGCTCGACGGGCGATGCGCCGCATGACCACGTGATACAGCAGCATCGCGACGACCGCTCCGGCAAGCGGAAGCACGGCCGCGCCGACGTCGCCTGTGGCGGCGGTAAGGGCAGTGATGAGCGCGTACGCACCGCCGACGGTGACAGTCCCGATCACGAGCCAGGTGAGGGGAAATTGCAGTAAGCGGCGAACAGGAGAAGTCGAAGTCATGGTCTGCTTTCGTGGGAGTGTAAGGATGCTGTCGCATCACGCACTTCCACGCTAAAGACCACGACCGTACCGCGCGTCACCCCGCGGTGCCGTTCTCGCTTAGTCCTCTGGTAGGGGTTGCGAGCAGAGCTGAGGGTAACCACGCGAAAGGAGGCCGGCCCGGAATGCATTCCGGGTCGGCCTCCTTGTGGGTGCACACAGACGCTGAGAGCTACTTCTCCATGTCGACGTCTTTGGTCTCTCTGCTGACCAGCAGCGAGACGAGCGTGATGAGCGCCATCGCGGAGAGGTAGACGCCCACCCAGAACGGGCTGCCGCCGCCGGCGCTCCAGAGAGCGACGGCGATGAACGGCGCAACGGCCGCACCGAGAATCGACGAGACGTTGTACGAGACGCCTGACCCGGTGTAGCGCACATTCGTCGGGAAGAGCTCTGGCAGCAGCGCGCCCATCGGGCCGAACGTCATGCCCATGAGTGAGAACCCGATGATCAGCATCGCCATGACGCCCACGGGACCGCCGTCGAGCAGTGGCACGAACAGCAGCCCGAAGACGACGATCGCGAGGGTCACCCAGATGAGCGTGCGTCGACGGCCCCACTTGTCAGCCCATGGGCCAGACACCAGGGTGAAGATGCCGAAGAACACGACGCCGATGATGGACATCAGAATGAACTGGTTGCGCTCGTACCCGAGCCCCGCCATGGCAGCATCCGTCGGTGTGGTTCCGTAGCTGAGCACGAACGTCGTCATCAGGTAGAACAGCACGTACGTCGCGAGCATGAAGAACGTGCCGAGAATGAGCTCGCGCCAGTTGTTGCGCAGCACCGTTCCCAGCGGAACCTTGCGCACCGTACCCTTTGCGACGGTTGCCGCGAACGAGGTGGACTCCACGAGCTTCAAACGCACGATCACACCGACGATGACCATGATGATCGAGAACCAGAACGGAACACGCCAGCCCCACGCGAGGAACTGCTCGCTCACGCCGCCGTTTGCGGGCTGCAGCACCGAGATGATGATGAAGATGCCGTTGGCGATGATGTAGCCGAGGGGAGCGCCGAGCTGCGGGAAGGTGCCGTACCAGGCCCGCTTGCCCTTCGGGGCGTTCTCGGTGGCGACGAGCGCGGCGCCCGACCATTCGCCGCCAAGGGCAAAGCCCTGCGCGAGGCGGAAGATCACGAGGAACAGCGGCGCGAACCAGCCGACGTCGTGATACGTGGGGAGGAATCCGATGAGGAACGTCGCGATGCCCATTGTCATGAGAGACGCGACGAGCGTGGTCTTGCGACCCTTGCGGTCGCCGAGGTGGCCGTAGAAGATTGCGCCAAGCGGGCGAGCCACCATGGCGGCACCGAAGATTGCGAACGACGACAGCAGAGCTACGGTCGGGTCGCCTTCGGGAAAGAAGAGGCGCGGAAAGACGAGAACGGCGGCGGTTGCGTAGACGTAGAAGTCATAGAACTCGATCGTCGTGCCGATCATGCTCGCGAGAATGACGCGTGAACGCGGATTCGCGGGCGTGGGCACTTCGGCCGTTGCAGTGGGTGTCGAGAGTGGAGCCTTGGACATGAGCCTTCGATTGCGTGAGATACGTGGTGCCGCTGACGGGATCACGCGGGTTACGCGCGGTCGTGTCGCGGCATTGACGAGGCCCTGCTTGTGGCGGGACCTCATAACAATACGCCTGCTGTGAAAACGCTGCCAAACCATTCCGGATGCTGTGGGCAGACGTTCCCCATGCCGCAATCCGCACAGCGCGAACCCATCGAAAGGTTGATGCTGTTCGCGACCGCGGGCACGTAGCCTTGAGGCATGGATACCTTGTTCACTGTGCTTCACGTCGTCGCGGCGGTCTTCATCGTCGGCCCCATGGCGATCCTTCCGATGACGGCGATGCGTGCGGTGCGCGCGGGCAATGGCGCGCAGGTCGCGGTGCTTGCGAAGTCCACGATGATCTTCAGCTGGCTGTCGCTGCTCGTCGTGGTGTTCGGATTCGGGATCATGGGCATGTCGGAGTACGACATCTCGATCTCGACACCGTGGATTCTGTGGTCGCTCATTCTCTGGGCCGTCGCAACCATCATCAATCTTGCGCTCGTGGTGCCGACCATGAGAAAGGCCGCGAGTGCGCTCGCCGATGGCGAGGCGAACGAGCGGTCCGGCTACCCGGCGATCGCCGCGGGCAGCGGACTGTCGACGATCCTTCTGATCGCCGTCGTTGTGCTCATGGTCTGGAAGCCGTAGAACCGTCGACACAGAGAAGAGCGCCCGAGCGATCATTCGCTCGGGCGCTCTTCTCTGTTCCGGCCTCAGCGCATGATGGCCGTGAGCGCGCGCGTCGTGGCGATCGCCGCCTCTGCGGCTTCGCGTCCCTTGTCTTCGGTGGAACCAGGCAGACCGGCCCGATCGAGCGCCTGCTGCTCGTCGTCGACGGTGAGCACTCCGAATCCGATTGGCTTTCCCGTTTCGATCGCGACAGTTGTAAGCCCGGACGTCGCCGCATCGGCGACGTACTCGAAATGCGGTGTGCCTCCGCGAATGATTACGCCCAGCGCGACGACGGCGTCGGCGCCGTCGTGCAGTGCTGCGCGTGCGACGACGGGAAGCTCGAAACTGCCCGGAACCCGAACGACCGAGTGGGATGCGCCCGCTTCGTCGAGAGCGCGCACGGCTCCGTCGATGAGCCCGTTCATGATCGTGTCGTGCCAGCTGGCGGCGACGATCGTGATGTCGAGGCCGGTGCCGTCGACGTTGAGGGTAGGGGATCCAGCTCCGCTCATTGTGCTTCCTTCGGGTTGTTGACGGGTGGTTTCTTCAGTGTCCCACGACTATTGCGTGGCGCGGGTTCAGCCTTCGACGGCGCCAGGGGCAAGCGACTGCTCAAGCTGGTGCCCCATGCGGTCGCGCTTCGTCGCCAGGTACTCGGAGTTGAACGGCCCGACGCCCACGACGAGCGGCACGCGCTCGGTGACGGTGATGCCGTGCGACTCAAGCTGCTGCACCTTGGCCGGATTGTTCGTCAGAACGCGAACGGTGTCGAGGCCGAGATCGGCCAGAATGGCGGATGCTGCCGTGTAATCACGCGCGTCGGCGGGCAGCCCGAGCGCGAGGTTCGCGTCGAGTGTGTCGAGGCCGTCTTCCTGCAGCTTGTACGCGCGCAGCTTGTTCACCAGGCCGATGCCCCTACCCTCGTGACCCCGAAGATAGATGACGACGCCGCCATGGCGCTGAACCGTATCGAGCGCAGCATCCAATTGCGGCCCGCACTCGCACTTGAGTGAGCCGAACGCTTCGCCTGTGAGGCACTCGGAGTGCACGCGCACGAGCGCTCCCGGCTCGAGCTCGCCCGAGATGATGGCGACGTGATCTGCGCCTGTCGCGCGGTCGCGGTACGCCCGCACGCTGAACGTGCCGTGGGTGGTGGGCACTGTCGTCTCGACCTCGAAGATCACCTCGCTCGACTCGGGAACCGACGAACCAGCTGTGCAGACGCGCGAAGCGTCGGGCGTCGTCTCGATGTAGCGAATGAGCTCCGCGATCGTGATCACGGGAACATCGGCCTCGGTCCCGAGCTCGATGAGCCCGGGCAGGCGCATCATCTCGCCGTCGTCGTGCACGGCCTCGCAGATCGCGCCGACGGGAGGAAGCCCGGCGAGCTTCATGAGATCGACGGCCGCTTCGGTGTGCCCGTCGCGCTCGCGAACCCCGCCGTCGCGCGCGCGAAGGGGAAGCACGTGCCCAGGCCGAATGAGGCTCGCGGGGGTCGATTCGGGATCGCCGAGCGTGCGCAGAGTGTGCGCGCGGTCGGCGGCGCTGATGCCCGTCGAGACTCGATCCGACGCGTCAACAGAGATCGTGTACGCGGTGCCGCGCGGGTCTTCGCTGTCGTTGACCATGAGCGGCAGGTTCAGCCGATCGGCGATCTCGTTGGTCATGGGAGCGCAGATGTAGCCGCTCGTGTGCCTGATCGTCCACGCGAGCCACTCCTGAGTGGCGAGAGCCGCCGACAGAATGACGTCTCCCTCGTTCTCACGTGATTCGTCGTCGGCGACGAGAACCGGCTTGCCCTGACGCAGCGCGTCGAGGGCCTCGGGAATGGTGGCCAGGCTCATCGGTTGTTCCCTTCCGCGGCGTCGCGCGCCAGCATCCGTTCGACGTGTCGCGCAATGATGTCGGTCTCGATATTGACGTGGTCCCCGACCCGCAGCTCACCGAGCGTCGTGGCGGCGAGAGTCTCGGGAATGAGGGAGACCTCGAACCACTGCTGCGCGAGCTCGGCGGGGGCCACGGCGCTCACGGTGAGCGATGTGCCGTCGACGGCGACGGACCCCTTGTCGACCACGAGCCGGGCGAGGTCGCTCGCGAGTGAGAAGCGCAGCACGCGCCAGTCGCCATCGTCGCGGATGCTCTCAAGGCGCGACGTGCCGTCGACGTGGCCCTGCACGATGTGTCCGCCGAGACGATCGCCGACGTGGGCGGCGCGCTCGAGGTTGACGCGCCGGCCGACATCGACGGTGTCGAGCGTCGACATCGCGAGGGTCTGGCCCATGACGTCGGCGGTGAAGCTGTCGTCTGACTGCTCGACGACGGTGAGACAGACGCCCGAGACAGCGATGGAGTCTCCGTGTCTGGCGTCAGAGACTGCGAGCGGGCCCTGCACGCTGAGGCGCAGCGACGACACGCTGCGCGTCACAGCCGTGACCGTGCCGATCTCTTCGATGATTCCGGTGAACATGGTGTTACCGTCCCTTCGGACTCAGAGTGAGGCGAGCGTCGTCGCCCGTGAGCGTGATGTCTGTGATGGTCAGACGCCGTGCCTCATCGATGGAGGCGACGCCGATGTCTGTGAGGGCGACGCGATCGCCGCCGAGCAGTGCGGGCGCGAGATAGACGACGTAGGAGTCGACAAGACCCGCGCGCACGAATGCCGAGACGAGGGTAGGACCGCCCTCGATGAAGAGCGAGCGGATGCCGCGTTCACGCAGCAGCCGCAGATCGGCGGCGAGGTCGCGACCGTCGACCTGAATGAGGGGGAGTGGATGCTGTCGCAGACGCGCGCCGCCCGGAATCGCGCGGGTGCCGAACACGACCGGAACAGGCTGCTCGGCAAGCAGCGCGCCCGCGGAATCGCGCGCTGTGAGCGACGGATCGTCGGTCAGCACTGTCCCCGTGCCGACAGCGATCGCATCGTGCTGCGACCGCAGAAGGTGTGCGTCGGCGCGGGACTCTGCCCCCGTGATCCACTGGCTTGTGCCGTCGGCCGCTGCTGTGCGGCCGTCGAGCGACGACGCCCACTTGACGGTGACGTGCGGGCGCGCGAGACGGGCCGTCGTCATCCAGGTGCCGAGGAACGCGTCGACCTCGGATTCAAGAACGCCGCCCTCGACATCGACTCCCGATTCGCGGAGCCTCGTGCCGCCTCCGCTGGAGTCGCCGCCCGGATCGGTCGACGCGTAGACGACGCGCGCGATGCCGGCGTCAAGCAGAGCGTCGACGCACGGACCCGTTCGGCCGGTGTGGTTGCACGGCTCGAGAGTGACGATGGCGGTTGCGCCGCGCGCAGCATCCGGAGCCGTCTGTGACAACGCTGCGACCTCCGCGTGCGGGGTTCCTGCACCGCGGTGCCATCCCTCGCCGATGATGGTTCCGTCGGGGGAGACGATGACGCATCCGACGCGGGGATTGACGCCGCGGGCCGGGCCGTTTGCGGCAAGCTCGAGGGCGCGACGCATGAGCTGCTGCTCGCGTTGTGATGCCACCGGCGCTCCCGTTCTCGAGGCTCCGGGGAAACGCGAGGCTGCGTTGACGGCACCGCAGGCGGCGCCGACGTGCCTCCTCCCTTCCGGACTCGAATCGCCGTGTGGCGATCCATAACCGTCGGTGCCGGAATTTCACCGGCTCAACCTCCCGAGGGAGGGTCGCGGACTTTCACCGCCGGTTCGGACTCTCACCGACCCCGGAGCACGTTACGTATAACACCATGCTACGTCAGTCTGTTCCCGCGGCGGTTTTCGTGTCGCTTCATGACGCGATCGGGCGACGTGAATTGCAGGAAATGGCTGCTCCAGCGCCGGCAAGAGGAACCGTTTCCTGCAACTCACCGGGCGACGGGTCATGTCGGCCGCATCGTTGATGGCGCGACAGGCCTGCAGTCAGGAGGCAAGAAGGAGGCGGGCCGTCGTCGCATCGACAATGAGGTCGGTGATGAGACCGGCAGCGAGCGCGCCACGCAGGCTCTGCAGCTTGCTCTCGCCCGAGACAATGCAGACTCGGCGCGCCACACGGCGCTGCACATCGAGGTCTGGGCCGGAGGAGCGCGTATTGATCTCGATGCCGTCGGACGAGCCGTCCTCACGGTAGAAGACGGTGGCGACGTCGCCGACCACGTTGGCCTTCTGCATTGACGCGAGGTCGTCTTCGTCGAGATAGCCGCCCACATAGACGTGGCTCGGCACGACCGCGAACGGCGACCCGAGGCCGAAGACTGTCATATCCATGCTGTGCTGAATGTCGAGAACACGGCGGACACTGCGCTCGCGCCACATCGCCGCCTTGGTCTCGGGGTCGTCGAACAACGCGGGAACGGCGAACTGCTGCACGGCGGCCCCGAAGGCCGTTCCGAACCGCTGCAGCAGCTCACTCGCGTAGACGAGACCCGTCGTGCGCGGGTTGGCGGCTCCGTTGAGCTGGACGATGCGGGAATTGTGCGTGTGCTTGGGAGTGAGATGCCGCGAGACGGCGGTCATGGTCGCGCCCCACGCGACGCCGATCACCATGTTCGACTCGACGAATCCTCCGAGAATTCGTGCAGCAGTGAGCGCGACGCGGTCGAGCCTGTCGACGTCGCTCGTGTGCTCGGGGATAGGAACGACGTGCGTCACGACTCCGAATCGGCGACGGATGTCTGACTCGAGCTGACGAGGGACATCGAGCGGACTGGACACGTTGATCGTGACGAGTCCCGTGTCGCGAGCGTGGCTCAACAGGCGAGATACCGAGGATCTCGAGGTGTGCAGCTCGCGAGCGATCGCATCCATCGTGAGGTCCTGCAGATAGTACAGCTGGGCAGCGGTCAGGGCGTCGCGAGTCTTTCCCGACAGAGAATTCGACGGATGTTTGGCCACAGTTCGCTCCTTGCACGTTTGTGCATCAGGTTTGAACGCAAGTGTAGCTTCTGCAGAGGATGGTGAGTGACGCCGGAGCGCACGCTTCACAGCATCCGGCACCAATGGCGATGAGGAGTGATCCAATGACGAGCGAGAAGCCTGGCAGCGTCGGCACGAGAGACACGGTGCGTGCACTCGCAGAACGTCCGCACGCGAGCATTCTCATCATCGGAGGGGGAATCAACGGCCTCTCGACGTTCCGCGACCTCTCGCTGCAGGGCGTGGATGTCGCGATCGTCGAGCGCGACGACTGGTGCTCCGGCGCCTCTTCGGCGTCGTCGCACATGATTCACGGCGGCATCCGCTACCTCGAGAACGGCGAGTTCCGCCTCGTGCGCGAATCGGTTCAGGAGCGCAACGGCCTCGTGAAGATCGCGCCGCACTACGTGAAGCCCCTCGAGACGACCGTGCCCATCTTCTCGACGTTCTCGGGCATCCTCTCTGCACCGCTGCGCTTCCTCACGCACAAACAGGGAAAGCCGACCGAGCGCGGCGCCTTCTTGATCAAGATCGGCCTCATGCTCTACGACTCCTTCTCACGCGACGGGGGATCGGTGCCGAGGCACTCGTTCCGGGGCCGCACGGCGTCGCTCAAGCAGCATCCGGCATTCAATAAAGACCTCAAGTACACGGCGACCTACTACGACGCGTCGGTGCACGACCCCGAGCGTCTCGCGCTCGACGTGCTGCGCGATGGTGTGGATGCGGGACCGCACGCCCGAGCGGCCAACTATGTCGAGGCCGTCGGGTTCGACGGAGCCGGCGTGACCCTTCGGGACAACGTGACGGGGGAGACGTTCCCGGTGACGGCAGACGTGATCGTCAACGCGAGCGGACCGTGGACCGACCTGACGAACGCCGCTCTCGGCCAGACGACCGCATACATGGGCGGCACCAAGGGCTCGCACATCGTGCTCGACAACCCCGAGCTGCTGGAGGCGACGGGTGGAAACGAGATCTTCTTCGAGCACGAAGACGGCCGCATCGTGCTGATCTACCCGCTCAAGGGACGCGTCATGGTGGGCACCACCGACATTGACGCCGACCCGTCGCAGCCCGCCGTGTGCACCGAAGAAGAGGTTGACTACTTCTTCGACCTCGTCAAGCACGTGTTCCCCGACGTTCACGTCGATCGCCAGCAGATCGTCTACCGCTTCTCGGGCATCCGCCCGCTGCCCGGGCACGGGGACACCCAGCCCGGCTTCGTCTCGCGCGACTACCGCATCGTTCCCGCAGAGCTCGGCGGAACGCCGGTGCTCAGTCTCGTCGGCGGCAAGCTCACGACGTTCCGCGCGCTCGGCGAGCAGCTCGGCGACGAGGTGCTGTCGCGCATCGGAACCGAGCGCTCGGTCTCGACGACGGGTATGCCCATCGGCGGTGGACGCGGCTATCCCACAACGGATGCTGCGCGCACGACGTGGCTCGCCGCGCACGGCGACGCCGTCTCACGAGAGCGAGCGGACGTTCTGCTCGAGCGGTACGGCTCGCGAGCAGCATCCGTCATCGATGAACTCGACGCGACGAGTGACACCCCGCTTGTGAATGCCCCGGACTACTCGCGCGAAGAGATCGCGTACCTTGTGCGCACCGAGCATGTCGTGCACCTGATCGACGTGCTCAAGCGACGCACGAGCCTTGCCTTCACCGGCCAGGTCACCGATGAGCTGCTCGACGAGATCACCCCGATCGTCGCCAGCGAACTGCGCTGGAGCGACGCGGACGCCGTCGCCGAGCGCGCCGAAGCATCGCGCGTTCTGCGCGATGCCCACGGCGTCGAGCTCTCCGGACGAAGGGAGACACCCGCACACGCTTAAACCCGAGGTAAGCCTGCTCTTGTTACCGCGCCGCGACACGGTTAGGTTCTGGAGTGGGTGACCAGTAACACCACCCTGCAGCAGCGGCCCGGGCATCCGGCTCGGCGCCGCACCATTATTGGAAGGTCAAAGAAGACACATGGCACTTGGATCGATATTCATCTCCGAGGTCGTTGGAACGGCACTGCTCATCATTCTCGGTGGCGGCGTCGTAGCGAACGTCGTGCTGGCGAAGACGAAGGGGTTCAACGGCGGCTGGCTGCTGATCAACTTCGGATGGGGCCTCGCGGTCTACGTCGGCGTCGTCGCCGCCGCGTTCTCAGGAGCTCACCTCAACCCGGCCGTCACCCTTGGGATAATCACGAGCGGCGCGACCGAGTTCGTCGAAGGAGTACCGGTCACCCTCGGGTCGACGTTCCTGTATTTCGGTTCCGAGATGCTCGGAGCATTCATCGGCGCCGTCGTCGTGTTCCTGGCGTACAAGAAGCACTTCGATGAGTCGGACGATCCGGGCGCCAAGCTCGCTGTCTTCTCGACCGGCCCCGAGATTCGCAGCTACGGCTGGAACCTCGTCACCGAGATCGTCGGAACGTTCGTGCTCGTGTTTCTCGTCATCGCGTTCGGTCAGCACGGCGATGCAAAGGGGCTTGCTGCCCTCGGCGCTCTGCCCGTGGCGCTCGTCGTTCTCGCCATCGGTATCTCGCTCGGTGGTCCGACCGGATACGCGATCAACCCGGCTCGTGACCTCGGCCCCCGCATCGCGCACGCTCTGCTGCCGATCAAGGGCAAGGGCTCGAGCGACTGGAGCTACTCGTGGGTGCCCGTCGTCGGCCCGCTCATCGGTGGCGCCCTCGGCGGCTGGCTCGGCACTGCCGGTCTGCTTCCCGCTCTCATCTGACGTCGCGGCGGGCCGCTCGCCGGTCCGTCGCCTCAACCCGAAGTCGCACAAACAAAGGAGTTCCCCATGGCGGACTACATCATTGCCATCGATCAGGGCACGACAAGCTCTCGCGCCATCATCTTCGACAAGTCCGGCTCGATCGTCTCGACCGGCCAGCTCGAGCATGAGCAGATTCTGCCCAAAGCTGGATGGGTCGAGCACGACGCGAACGAGATCTGGACGAACACCCGCGAGGTCATCGGCCAGGCACTGTCGAAGGCGAACGTGACGCGTCACGACATCGCTGCCGTCGGAATCACCAACCAGCGCGAAACAACGGTGGTGTGGGACAAGAACACCGGCGAGCCTGTGTACAACGCCATCGTGTGGCAGGACACCCGCACGCAGTCGATTGTCGACGAGCTCGCGAAGGACGGCGGAGTCGAGCGCTTCAAGGACATCGTGGGCCTTCCGCTCGCAACCTACTTCGCGGGCACGAAGATCAAGTGGATCCTCGACAACGTCGACGGAGCGCGCGAGAAGGCGGAGGCCGGCGACCTCATCTTCGGCACCACCGACACGTGGGTGCTGTGGAACCTCACGGGCGGCACCGACGGCGGCGTGCACGTCACCGATGTGACGAACGCGAGCCGCACGATGTTCATGGACCTCGAGACGCTCGAGTGGCGTGACGACATTCTCGAGGTGTTCGGCGTTCCGAAGTCGATGCTGCCTGAGATCAAGTCCTCGAGCGAGGTCTATGGCCACGCTCACGGATCGAGCCTTCTGCGCGAGACGCCGATCGCCGGCATCCTTGGCGACCAGCAGGCGGCGACGTTCGGTCAGGCCGCGTTCCAGAAGGGCGAGTCGAAGAACACGTACGGAACGGGCAACTTCCTCATCTTCAACACGGGTGAAGAGATCGTGCGCTCCGAGAACGGCCTGCTCACAACGCTCGGCTACAAGCTGGGCGACGCCAAGCCACATTACGCGCTCGAAGGATCGATCGCCGTCACGGGATCGCTCATCCAGTGGCTGCGCGACAACCTGAACCTCATCAACTCGGCTCCAGAGGTCGAGAAGCTCGCGGACACGGTCGAGGACAACGGCGGCGTGTACATCGTCCCCGCGTTCTCCGGTCTGTTCGCTCCGTACTGGCGCTCCGATGCCCGCGGTGCGATCGTCGGGCTGACGCGCTTTGCGAACAAGGGGCACATCGCACGTGCGGCTCTCGAGGCCACGGCGTTCCAGACGCGTGAGGTGCTGGATGCTGTGAACGCGGACTCCGGCGTGGATCTCAGCGAGCTGAAGGTCGACGGCGGAATGGTCGCGAACGACGCCCTCATGCAGTTCCAGGCAGATGTGCTCGGGGTCCCCGTCATCCGCCCGAAGGTCATTGAGACGACAGCGCTGGGTGCCGCATACGCGGCCGGTCTCGCTGTCGGCTTCTGGTCAGATCTCGACGAGCTTTCGGCGAACTGGTCGGAAGACAAGCGGTGGGAGCCGCAGATGGATGACGCTGAAGCTCAGCGCCAGCTGCGTCTCTGGAAGAAGGCCGTGACCAAGACCTTCGACTGGATCGACGAGGACGTCAAGTAGGAGACCTCGTGGTGAAGCGGGCCGGGGCGGTGCCCCGGCCCGTTCCCGTTAAACGTCGCCCCTACCGTGACTTCTTTTGGTCAACCGGTTAGCCTAATAGCGGCAGCGGCAGTGTCGTAAGGCGACCCTTGAGGAGGACAACGTGCAGGAACGACTAGCAGGTAAATCCATTTTGGTCACGGGCGCAGGCTCGGGCATCGGCAAGGCTGTGGCCACGCGCTTCGCGCACGAGGGTGCAGCTGTCGTGTTCTCGGATCGAGACGGCGCGGCGGCTCACCGTGCCGCCGCGAGCTGTCGCGACGCCATCGGAGTAGAACTCGATGTCTCTGACGAGGGAAGCGTTGAGCGGGCCTATGCCGAGATCGCCGGCCGCGGGATCGCGCTCGATGTCGTCGTCGCGAACGCCGGTGTGCAGCTCTTCGGCCACGACGCCCCGGTCGCCGATCTCGACCTCGACGTCTGGAAGCGCACGCTTGACGTGAACCTGACCGGAACCTTCCTGACGGTCAAGCACGCCGTGCGGGCGCTGCGCGGCCGAGGCGGAAGCATCATTCTCACCGGGTCTCCGACGGGTCTGACCGGAGAAGGGGCCGAGTTCACGGCGTACAGCACGACGAAAGCGGGAATCCACGGGCTGACGCGCACGGTCGCGGCCGCGTATGCGCGAGAGGGGATCCGTGCCAACGCCGTTGTGCCAGGGTACACGGAGACTCCGCTTGTCACGTCGATCTCCGACGACCCGGAGTCCCGCGCCGCGATCGTTTCGCGCATTCCGCTCGGACGGCCGGGAACTCCCGCCGACGTGGAAGGCATCATGGTCTTTCTCGCGAGCGACGAGGCAGCGTTCGCGACGGGCAGCCTCTTTCGCGTCGACGGCGGAATGACGACGCTGTGACCGAATTCGCAACGCCCGCAGCCGCTCGGTGGCTCGACGACGCTCCCACAGCCGTCGCCATCGAGCATGGACCGTGGCGTATGGATCGCGTGGGAGCGGGACTCGCCGACATTCGGTTCCGGGGAGTCTCCGTTCTTCGAGCGCTGCGCGTCGTCGTTCGCGACGCCGACTGGCGCACGATCGAACCGCGCGACGTGACGGTCACCGGGGGAGACGGAGGCAGCATCACGATTGCGGCGCGGTGCCAGCGCAACGAGGTCGACCTCGCGTGGACGGCCACGCTGTCGCTTGACGACACCGAGCTGCGCGTCGACCTTTCGGGAGTGGCGCAGTCTGCGTTCGACCGCAACCGCATTGGCATCATCGTGCTGCACTGGCCGAGCGATGCCGGTTCGCAGCTGTGGGTGACGCATCCGGACGGCACGTCGACGCGGACGCGGTTTCCCGACGCAATCGCCCCGCACCAGCCTGCGCTCGACATCGCGGGCCTCGAGTGGTCGCGTCAGGGAATCGACGTTCGGCTGCACTTCGCGGGCGACGTGTTCGAAATGGAAGATCAGCGCAACTGGACAGACGCCTCGTTCAAGACCTACAGCACGCCGCTCGAGAGGCCTTTTCCGGTCCGTCTGGACCCGGGAGATCGTGTCGCGCAGAGCGTCACCGTGACGTGCGACGGTGACCCTGAAAGCGGCGCGGGTGATGACGCGCCAGAACGCGAGGAGGTCGTGCTCGGCGCTGAGCGCGTGTTTCCTCAGATCGGCATCGCTGCATCGACAGCATCCGAGTCATCTCGACCGCGCGATGAGGTGCGAGCGCCGGTCACGCTCGTCGAACTCGATGTGAGAGACGCGAACTGGCGGGCGGCCCTCGAGCGTGCGCGGCAGGACGCGGGAAAGGGTCTGCTCGACGTGAGGCTCATCGCGCGAGACGAGGCAGACGTTGCGCAGCTCGTCGATGCTGTTGCCCCGCTGCCGATTGCGCGCCTCGCGGTTTTCGATGCGACAACACACGTGAGCGAGCCTGTTCTCTGGCGGGTCCTGGGCGACGCCGCGGCTGCGCGCGGCATTCGCGGTGAACTGGTCGCGGGAACGCGCGCGCACTTCACCGAGCTGAATCGCACGCATGAACGGTTGCCGGACGCACCGCTGACCTTCAGCATCACTCCGCAGATGCACGACATCGAGCGCGCGCAGATCGTCGAGTCCATCGCCATGCAACGCCTCGTCGCCGAGAACGCCGTGCGCATCGCCGACGGTGCCGCTGTGCACGTCGGCCCGGTCACGCTGCGCGCCCGGTATAACGCGGTGGCGACGACGCCATACGCGGCAGATCGTGCGACAGATGTGAGCGGCGGTTACGGCGCCGAGCGTGTCGCAGAGGCCACGGATGCTCGGCAGACGAGCCCCGCGATGGCGGCGTGGGTCATGGCGAGCACGTTCGCGCTCGCGATCGACAACGTGGCGAGCATCACCCTGGGCGAGGCGCGGGGGCCGCGAGGTCTTGCCGACGAGACCGGGCGATTTCCGGTGGCCGACGCGGCCGAGCTGCTCATTGCTCGCGGAGGAGAGCTGAC
Source organism: Paramicrobacterium agarici (assembly GCF_002563955.1). Taxonomy (NCBI): domain Bacteria; kingdom Bacillati; phylum Actinomycetota; class Actinomycetes; order Micrococcales; family Microbacteriaceae; genus Paramicrobacterium; species Paramicrobacterium agarici. Next base: position 3,010,359 of record NZ_PDJE01000001.1, on the reverse strand, counting down.
GCGCCGCCTCGAGAACCTGCCCGACGGATGCTGGGGCGCCGCGTTTCCCGAGCGGCGCGAGATTCTCGTGGCAAACGTTGCCGACGACGACGCGCGATTCACGATCGAGGGCATCGGCGCTCTCGTCGTTCCTGCGACGGACTACGTGCGGCAGGCGTACTGACCCGTGAGAGCGCGGGCGAGCCTACGTCGTCTCTGACGCGAGACGCTCGCCGGCGGTCGCCATGTGTGCGCGCATGGCTGCGGCTGCAGCATCCGCGTCGTTTTTCTCGAGTGCCGCGACGATCGCGGCGTGCTCCGCGAGAGCCTTCTCTGCCTGCGTGCGATCACGAAGTCCGCGCTCGACCCACAGGCGCAGCATCGACCGCACGGACTGCAGCATTCCCGTGAGCACCGTGTTGCCCGCGGACTCGGCGATGGCGACGTGAAAGGCGACGTCGGCCGTGATGAACCGGGGGAGATCGTCGAGCCCAGCGCGCATCTCATCGAGGTGCGCACGCAGGCTCGCGAGCTGGTCGGCATCCACGCGCGTGGCCGCGAACGTCGCCGCCGACACCTCGAGTTCGCCGCGCAGCTCGATGAGCTCGGTCGTGCGCTCTGCGCTCAGCATGAGGCCCCAGTTGAGTGTCTCGGGAAGCAGTTCTGAGGCGCTGCCGCGCAGGTAGGTTCCCGAGCCGGGGCGGATCTCGACGATGCCGAGAATCTCGAGAGCCGCGAGGGTCTCGCGCACCGCGGAACGCCCGACACCGAGAGACGCCGACAGCTGACGTTCTGGCGGAAGGCGCGTGCCGGCCTCGATGCTGCCGCTCGTGAATAGGTCGAGCATGCGTCGAGCGATCTCGGGGACCGAATTGCCCGCGCTCACGCTGCCGAGTTCGGCGCTGATGCGAGTTGCGGAGTCCCCGGGATAGGCAGGCATGCACTCAGCCTAGCAACTGGTTGACCAAAAGCGCCTGTTTGGTCAACCGGTTGACTATTTCGCGTCACCGGTTGATACTGAGTGACGTGGCACTCGGACTCAGCACGTACGCATTCTTCTGGCAGTGGTCGGAGCGCGCGACAGAACCCCTCTCACTCGAGAGGATGCTGCAGAAGACGCGCGATCTCGACGCCGACGTGTTCCAGGTCTGCGATTACCCGCCCCTCGAGCGGCGCAGCGATGCCGAACTGCGTGAGCTGTGGCGGATCGCCGACGGCCTCGGCATCCGCCTCGAACTGGGAACGAGAGGAGTGCGGCCCGCTCACCTGCGCCGATTCCTGCACATCGCCGAGCTTCTCGGCGTGACGCTTGTGCGCACCATGATCGCCACAGCCGGCGACCACCCCGGCGACAACGAGGCCGAGGGACTGCTGCGCGAGGTGCTTCCCGAATACGAGCGAGCCGAGGTGACGATCGCACTCGAGACATACGAGCAGGTGCCGACCAGCACACTCGTTGGCATCGTCGAGCGCATCGGAAGCCCGCGGCTCGGCATCTGCAGCGATCCCGCCAACTGCGTCGCGGCGCTCGAGAGCCCGGCAGAGCTCATCGCGCGCGTCGCCCCGCACGTCGTGAACATGCACATCAAGGACTTCGCGTTCACCCGCCACGCGGGCTGGATCGGGTTCTCGCTCACGGGGGCGCCCCTCGGCGAGGGGCTGCTCGACTACGCCGGCATGATCGCGGCGATCGAGCCCGAAGAACGCGGCATCAACCAGATCATCGAGCACTGGCTTCCCTGGCAGGGCGACGCAGAGACGACGTTCCGGCTTGAGGACGAATGGACAGCACACAATGTGCGCTACGTGAGGAGCATGAACACATGACAACGCCACAGCTGAACATCGCCGTGATCGGCGCGGGCGGCAAGATGGGCATGCGAGTGTCTAACAACATCGCGACGTCACGCCACGACGGGTATTACAGCGAGGTCTCGCCCGCTGGCCAAGATCGCGTGCGCGAGGCAGGCCGCACGATCACCGACGCGAGTGACGCCGTCGCCGAGGCAGACGTCGTTGTGCTCGCCGTCCCCGACCTCGCGCTGCAGGCGGTGTCGGCAGAGCTCGTGCCGCAGGCGAAACCGGGCGCCGTCATCCTGACGCTCGATCCAGCGGCAGCGTACGCGGGACTGCTCGCCACCCGCGACGATGTCGTCTTCGCGGTTGCCCACCCCTGCCACCCCTCGATCTTCCTCGAGCGTCACACGCCCGAGGAATACGCCGACACCTTCGGCGGCATCGCCGCTCCGCAAGACGTCGTCGCGGCCATCGAGTCAGAGGATGCTGAGAAGAAGGCGATCGCCGAAGAGGCCGTGCGCGTCATCTACGCTCCGGTCATCGACGTGCACTGGGTCACCGTCAAGCAGCTCGCGCAGCTCGAGCCGACGCTCGTCGAGACGATCGCGTGCATGATCGGGGGCCTGCTCAAGGAGTCGCTGCACGAGGCCGTGCACACCATGGGGGTTCCCGAGCCTGCCGCGCGGGCGATTCTGCTCGGTCATACGCAGGTCGCACTCGCCAACTCGCTCAACGGTGACAATCCGTTCTCCGACGCGTGCCTGATCGCCATGGACTACGGCCGCGAGTCGATCATCAAAGATGACTGGAAGAAGGTGTTCCGCGACGACGAGCTCGACACCGTGCTCGCGCGGATGCTGCGGCTTGACGCCGTCGCGAGATAGCCGCGCGAGGCTGCCTGTGCGCCCCAGGCAGCCTCACGCGAGCGCGTCGACCTCGTCGAGGATCTGCTCGAGAGCGTGCGGGTCGTGCGCGAAACGGCCGAGGAACAGGCCGTCGACGCTGTCGGCGATCTCGGTGATGAGACCGGGGCCGGCGCTTCCGCCATAGAGGATGGACGAGGACTCCCGACCGCTTGCGTCGAGAGTGCCGCGCAAGCGCTGCGCGACCTCGCGCACGTAGTCGGTGGGCGCGGGCTCTGCCTGGCCGATCGCCCACTGCGGCTCGTAGGCGACGATCATGCGCGTCGCGCTGTCGTCGAGACGGGCGCTTGCCGAGGCGATCTGCTCCGCGCACGCCTCGGCGGCGGCCGCGGGAGTCAGCTGCTGCTCCTCGCCGATGCACAGCACGGGGGTGATGCCGTTGCGCACGGCGGCGGCGAGTTTGCGCGCGACGAGATCGTCGGTCTCGCCGAACAGCGTGCGCCGCTCGGCATGGCCGATCTCTGCATAGCGGCAGCCCACCTGCACGAGCTGCGGGCCGCTCACTTCTCCCGTGAACGCCCCCGCGTCGTCTGCCGCGATGTCCTGCGCGCCCACTTCTGCCGCCCCATTGAGAATGTCGCGCGCGTCTGAGATCGACACGAACGAGGGCATGGCGAACAGGGTAGCTCTGCCTGACCGCACGGCGTCATGCGCTCGCGCGATCTCGGCGACTCCACGGCACCACGAGAGCGTGCGCTCGTGGTCGAAGTACATCTTGAGGCTGATGCCGAGTGTGATCGGATGCCCCGCGGCGGGCATCTAGTCGCCCTCGTAGGCGCAGATGTCCTGCACCTTCTCGTTCGACGCGCTGGTCGGGTCGAAGGTGTAGTCGAGCCACTCGCTCACGAGGCGCCGAGCGAGCTCGATTCCGACGACGCGCTGACCCATGCAGAGCACCTGCGCGTTGTTCGAGAGCACCGAGCGCTCAACGGAGTAGCTGTCGTGCGCGGTCACGGCGCGAATTCCCTTGACCTTGTTCGCGGCGATTGCGACGCCAAGTCCCGTTCCGCAGATCAGCATGGCCCTGTCCGCCTCGCCGTCGGCCACGAGGCGCGCCGCGTCGACGGCGATGTGGGGGTAGTTCGTGTGACTGTCGGCATCCACTCCCACGTCGGTCACCGATGCGACCCGCGGGTCGTTCTGCAGGTCTTCTTTGATGCGCTCTTTGTAGGCGAAGCCGGCGTCGTCTCCGCCGACCACGATTCTCAGTCCAGTCATGGTGTCCTCTGCTTTCGGTTTCAGGTGTCTCGATCAGCGACCGAGCTCGGCCGCGATGCGCGTGGTGATCAGAGCGAATGAGACGGCTCCCGGGTCGCGCACGCCGAGCGCCTTCTCGCCGTGCGACCGGGCGCGGCCCATTGCGGGCAGGAGATCGGCCGTCGCCTCCGCGGCCTCGGTTGCCGCGCGTGCGGCGTCGGTCCAGGCTTCTGTCAGCGTGCTGCCCGCGTCAACCGCACGGTGCAGTTCCTCGGCGAACGGCACGAGCGCATCGACCATGGTCTTGTCGCCGACCGCTGCCTTGCCGTAGTCCATGACGGCGCGCGCGGCGTGGGACACTCCCGCGCTGATCGTCGCCGCATCGGGGCGGCCGGCGTCTCCGAGGTGGTCGCCGATGGTGCGAAGAATCACGCCCCAGAGCGCTCCAGAGGTGCCGCCCGCGCGATCCGACCATGCGTCGCCGCTGCGTGCGAGAAGGGACGCTGCTCCCGCGCGCTTCTCCGCGAGGGACGCCGCCGTACCGGCTGCGGCGACCGTGCCGCGCTGCATGCCGATTCCGTGGTCGCCGTCACCGGCGATCGCGTCGATGCGGCCCAGCTCGGCGACGTTCTCGTCGACGACGTCGCGCACCACGGCGAGAAGCTCCGCGATGCGGGCGGCGACGTCTGCCGATGCCTCGTCGGCGTCGGGAAGCTCGTCGCTCTCGGCGGCATCCTCTGTCGTCACCGTCGTGAGAGCCGTTGAATCGACGTTGCCCGTGCGGTACGCGGGAGTGTCGGCGGGTGCGGACCAGAGCTGCTCGAGCTCGTCGTCAAGCCAGAAGAGCGTGAGCGAGGCGCCGGCCATGTCAAAGCTCGTGCAGAACTCGCCGACCTGCGGGTCGACGACCGTTAGGCCGCGTTCGTCGAGCAGCTCGGCGATGCGGGCGTAGACGACGAAGAGCTCTTCGCTCTTGACCGAGCCGAGACCGTTGAGAATGGGAACAACGCGCGCTCCGTCGACGGTGACGTTCTCGGGGATCTCGGCGTCGTCGAGAAGCCGGCTGACGAAGAGCTCGGCGAGCTCGTTCGCGGTGGGAATGTCGGTCTCGTCGATTCCGGGTTCGCCGTGGATGCCAAGTCCGATCGCCATGCGGCCCTCGGGAACGGTGAACAGCGGCTCGTCGGCGCCGGGGAGCGTGCAGCCGGTGAAGGCGACGCCCATGGAGCGGGTGCGGTCGTTGGCGGTTCGGGCGATGCGCTCGACATCGTCGAGTGGGAATCCGGATGCTGCCGCTGCACCCGCCGTCTTGAAGACCGTGAGATCCCCGGCGATGCCCCGGCGCTTCTCGCGCTCGTTCGGCTTGGCGCTGAAGATGTCATCGGTGACGGTCACCGTACGGCAATCGATGCCGGCCTCGCGCAGGGCATCCTGCGCGGCATTGAAGTGGAGCACATCCCCGGCGTAGTTGCCGTAGCTGAAGAGGATGCCGCGGCCCTGATCGGCCGCGCGGGCAACCGACTCCACCTGATGCGCCGAGGGCGATGCGAACAGGTTTCCCATGGCGGCACCGTGTGCGAGGCCCGGGCCGACGAGTCCGGCGAACGCGGGGTAGTGGCCGGAACCGCCGCCGATGACGAGCGACACTGTGGGGTCGGCGGATTGCGTCGAACGGGCGACCCCGCCCGTGACCTTGCGCACCCACCGTCCGTGCGCGCGCACGAACCCATCGACCATCTCATCGGCGAAATCAGCCGGATCGTTCCACAGCCGGGTCATCGTCACTCCTCGTCGTCGAGACGGCTCTTGCATGCCATCGCTGAGATTTCTCGCACTTCGAATATCTCACTCAAAATGCGATAATCACAAACTAACACGGATGTTCTAACATTTATCGGTGCGCAGGGCGCGTATTTGTGATAGAACGGTGGCGTACCTGATAAAACGGTACGTTAGATGTATCGAATAGCACTCCCCAAGGACGTGGGCAGCACCCCTCGCGAACCACGGCCATCGGGATCGTGAGCCGATCCACGAGCGATCGGCGGGAAGGTCACCGGCCATGCGAGCAATAGTTTTTGAAGACGCACATAACCTGGCGCTGAAAGAGGTAGACGCACCGGAGCCCGGTGCGAATGACGTCGTGCTGAAGGTCGCCGCCGTCGGCATCTGCGGCACAGACACGCACGTTTTCGACGGCGAGTTCGAGGGAACGGTCTATCCGCTCATCCCCGGGCACGAGGCGACGGGCGTCGTCACGGCTGTGGGAGCGGACGTCGCAGATATCGCGGTCGGCGACCACGTCGCGATCAACCCGAGCACGACGTGCGGCGAGTGCGAGTTCTGCCTCAACGGCCGCCAGAACCTCTGCCGCTCGTGGAACGGCCTCGGCGTTGTCGCGAGCGACGGTGCCTCGGCTGAGTACCTGTCCGCACCGCGCGCCAACGTATTCAAGCTGCGTCCCGAAACCGACATTCACGAGGCCGCGCTCATCGAGCCGCTCGCGTGCGCGATTCGCGGGTACGACCTGCTCCCGCGTCGCATGGGCGAGACCTACCTCATCTACGGTGCAGGCACGATGGGCCTGCTCATGGCCCAGCTCGCACCGCGTGCGGGTGCCGCGAGCGTGACGGTCGTCGACCTCAACGAGGGCCGCCTGCAGGCCGCGCGCGACGTCGGCGTCGAGAACACCTACACGAAGGCAGACGATGCCTCCCGTGAGCTCGGCATCGAGAAGTGGGACGTCGTGATCGACTGCACGGGAGCCATTCCCGCCATCGAAGACGCGCTGCCCCGCGTCAAGGCCGGAGGCACCTTCCAGCACTTCGGCGTCGCGCCGGCAGAGGCGACAGCCCACTACTCGCCGTTCCGCGTGTACCGCGACGAGATCAACATCGTCGGCACCATGGCCGTGCTCAACACCTTCGGCCGCGCCGTGGCGATGTTCGAGGCAGGCGCGATCAACCCGACCCCCATGATCAGCCACTCGTTCACCCTCGACGAGTACTCCAGCGCCCTTGAGAAGTTCCGCGCGGGCACCGGCCGCAAGCTGCAGATCCGCCCGAACGACACCGAGTCGCGCGTTCTGCTCGACATCTAGCCGAAAGGCCGCCATCGCGGCCGCCGAGAGCATGCTCCGGCGGCCGCCCGCCCCCAGCCAGAGGAAGACAACAAGTGTCGAACGCACAGAAGAGGTCCCGCAAATCCCCGTGGATCATCGCTGCGATCGCCGTGATCACGGTCGTCGCCATGGGGACCATCGGAACCACGTACCTCACTCCGGACGAAGCCGCCGAGGCGTCGTCGTCGGGCAATGACCCGAAGGTCTTCGCCGAAGAGAACTACGAATCCCTGATCGTCGCCGGCATCACCGAGAACGCCGTCGAGCTCCCGAAAGTCGCGCAGGCACTCGCCGACGACCCGGCCGCTGCCGCAGAAGAGTACGGCGTCGGCGATGGCCCGTCACCCACGTACTCCGTGTCGTTCACGGGCGTCGTGAGCGAATACGACGCTGAAGCCGGAAATCTGCTCGTCGATGTCGAGGGCATGCCCGACGAATCCCAGGCGGCGATCCAGACCGGAAACCCGGGCATCATCGGAACGGCCCTGCGCGACGCGACAGGCGAGGTGTCATTCTCGATGTTCACCAACCAGCTCGATTACCAGGAAGTCGGTGCCGTCTTCAACCAGATGATGAAGGAGAGTGTGCTCGACCCGATCGACGTCGAGTCCCTCGTCGGCAAGACCGTCACCGTCACAGGAGCCACCGCGCCGCTCAACCCTCAGCTGATCGTCGTGACGCCCGTCTCGCTCGAGGTCGGCAAATGACGGCGCATTCCGACGAGGTGATCCTGCGCGCGCAGAACATCTCGAAGACCTACGGCGCGACCCGTGCGCTTAAGGGCGTGAACTTCGAGATCCATCGCGGCAAGGTGACGACCCTGTTCGGCGAGAACGGGGCCGGAAAATCGACGCTCATGCGCATTCTCTCGGGAGTCGAGAAGCCGACGGGCGGCACCCTGGAGCTCTACGGCGAGCCGGTTGAGTTCGCGTCGACGACAGAGGCGACAGACCGCGGAATCTCGATCATTCACCAGGAGCTGAGTCTCGCACCGAACCTCAACGTGCGCGACAACATCTTCATGGGCAGAGAGCTGCGCACTCCAGCGGGAACCGTCGATTACGCCGCAGAAGAGAAGATCGTCGCCGAGCTTATGAGCCGGCTCGAAGAAGACATCAGCCCGCGCGCCAGCGTCTCTGAGCTCCGGCTCGGGCAGCAGCAGATCGTTGAGATCGCGCGTTCGCTGTCGCAAGACGCGCGCATCCTCATCATGGACGAGCCGACGTCGGCACTGAGTGCTTCAGAGGTTGACGTGCTGTTCAAGGTGATCAACGATCTGCGCGCAGACGGTGTCTCGATCGTCTACATCTCGCACCACCTCGAGGAGGCGCTGCAGGTCTCCGACTACTGCGTCGTCTTCCGCGACGGCGAGCTTGTCGCGACAGAGCCGGTATCGAACGTCGACCTGCCGTGGATCGTGAGGCAGATGGTCGGCGCCGAGTTCGACCTCGGCACACCGCCGGACGAGGCGGGCTTCGGCGACGTCGCCCTCGACGTCAACGGCGTCAGCGTCGTTGACGCCACCAACCCGGAGCGCCTGGCCGTCTACGGCGTGGACCTGCAGGTGCGCAAGGGCGAGATCGTCTGCATCTACGGGCTTATGGGGGCCGGACGGACAGAGCTGCTCGAGGCTCTTGCCGGCAGGGGAGACATTGTCGAGGGGAACTTCACCGTTGACGGTGACGACCTCGCGGGACTCTCCGTAGGCGACCGCATCGCGTCGGGCCTCGCACTTGTGCCAGAGGACCGGCAGCGCGACGGGATGATCCAGGCGCTGTCCGTCGGCCGCAATCTCTCACTCGCAAGTCTTCCCGCGATCTCGAAAGCGTCGTGGCTCGACGACAAGAAAGAGCACAAGCGCAACCTCAAGAGCATCGCCGACGTGCACATCAAGACCGCGGGGCCGCGCGCACCCATCACCTCACTCTCCGGCGGAAACCAGCAGAAGGTCGTGATCGGCAAGATCCTGCAGACCGGCCCCAAGGTGATCCTGCTCGACGAGCCGAGCCGCGGAATCGATATCGGCGCGAAGACCGAGGTCTTCCATCTGCTCGCCGAAATGGCGAAAGACGGTCTCGCCGTGCTCTACAGCACCTCTGAGGTGACCGAGTGCCTCGGCGTCGCGAACCGCGTGCTCGTCATGAGCAAGGGCTCTGTTGTCGCCGAATTCCACTCGTCTGAGGCGACGAAAGAAGACATCATGGCCGCGTCTGGCGAGGCGGTCGAAGAAACGAACGGAACACTCTCATGAACGCCACGGAAACAGCTCCCAAGAAGCGGGGGCTCCTTCCCGAAGGAATGACGATCGGTCAGGTGTTGCTTGAGGGGCGCGCATTCATCGCCCTTCTCGTCATCATCATCGTGTTCTCGTTCCTCTCGGACAACTTCTTCACGGTTGACAACCTGATCGTCATGACCCGCCACGTCGCCGTGAACGCGATTCTCGCGATCGGGATGCTCATGGTCATCCTCAACGCGGGCATCGACCTGTCCGTCGGGTCGACGGTCGCGCTCTCGGGGGTTGTCGCCGGGTACCTGCTGCAGGGGGTCGATCTGCCGCTCACAGAGGCGATCGCGTACCCTGCCGTCTGGGTCGTCGTGCTCATCTCCCTCGCCGTCGGTGCCGCCGTCGGCTGGGTGAACGGCATGCTCGTCGCGCGGTTCAAGGTGGCTCCGTTCGTCGCCACCCTCGGCATGATGTACGTCGTGCGCGGAATCGCGCTGCTGATCACGAACGGCCGCACGTTCCCCAAGCTCCGCGGTGAAGAGGCGCTCGGCAACACCGGGTTCAACTGGGTCGGCTTCAACTCGATCTGGATCATTCCCATCGGCGTCATCGTCATGATCGTGATCGCCGCGATCATGAGCATGGTGCTGAACAAGTCCCCGTTCGGCCGCTGGCTGTACGCGTCGGGTGGCAACGAGCGCGCGGCAGCGCTCTCCGGCATCCCCGTCAAGAAGGTGCAGGTAAGCGTCTATGTGCTCGCCGGCCTGTTCGCGGGAGCAGCGGGACTCATCCTCACATCTGAGCTCACGAGCGCGACCCCGCAGGCGGGAGACTCCTACGAGCTCACGGCCATCGCCGCCGTCGTCATCGGCGGAGCATCGCTCATGGGTGGAAAAGGCACGATTCGCGGCACATTGCTCGGTGCGTTCGTGATCGGCTTCCTCGGCGACGGCCTCGTGATCGTCGGCGTCTCCGAGTACTGGCAGATGGTGTTCAAGGGCGCGGTCATTGTGCTGGCCGTCATGCTCAACGCCGTCGAAGTCAAGACAAAGCGCTCCTCGAAGAAGAAGGAGGCGGTGTCGCCGCGTGCACCTGCGGCAGCATCCTCCTCCTGA